>LJTS01000081.1 GCA_001304425.1 Betaproteobacteria bacterium SG8_40 | reverse complement strand
GTTGATGAAACAGCCGCAGTACCAGCCGATGGAGGTCTGGGAAATGGCGGTCACGCTGTTTGCCGTGAACAACGAAGTGTTTGATGACATTGAAGTGGGCAAGGCGCTGGCGGCGGAAAAATCCATGCGTGATTACGTCAAGGGCAAGTACCCGGACCTGATCAAGCGCATTGATGAGCAGAAGAATCTCAGCGAGGAAGACGAGAAAGCGCTCAGGGACGCGATTGCCGACTGGAAAGCGAACGGCAGTTACTAGTTTGGTCCCGACACAGTTTTGATCACGACGCAATCGAACATCAGACGAAGCCGGGGTCTAGAGGCGAGCGATGGCAGGCACTAAGGAAATACGAACCAAGATCAAGAGTGTTCAGAACACTCGCAAGATCACCAAGGCGATGGAAATGGTCGCTGCGTCGAAGATGCGCAAGGCGCAGGATCGTATGCGCGCGGCGCGGCCATACGCCGAAAAAATCCGTAACGTGGCGGCGCACATCTCCCATGCCAATCCCGAGTATCGCCATCCTTTCCTGGTGGAGCGCGACACGGTGAAGCGTGTCGGGATCATCATCGTCACCACAGACAAGGGTTTGTGCGGGGGACTGAACACCAACATATTGCGCATGGCGCTTACACAGTACAAGCAGTGGCAGGAAGAAGGTGAAGAGATCGACGTGTGTTGCATCGGCGCCAAGGGCCTGGGCTTCATGCAGCGTCTTGGCGCGAGCATCATCTCCGAAGTGAGCGGGCTGGGTGACACGCCCCGTCTCGAACAGATTATCGGTGCGGTGAAGATCATGCTGGACGGGTACATGTCCGACCGGTTCGACCGCGTGATGTTGTTCTACACGAAATTCGTCAATACCATGAAGCAGGAACCGGTGATGGAGCAGCTGCTACCGATCAGCGGCGAGCGTCTTGGTGCTCCCGAGGGTTCCTGGGACTACATCTATGAGCCGGAGGCCAGAAGTGTGCTCGAGCAGGTCCTGACCCGCTACATCGAGGCCGTCATCTTCCAGTCGGTTGCAGAGAACATGTCATCCGAGCAATCGGCGCGGATGGTAGCGATGAAGTCGGCATCCGACAATGCCGGAACGCTCATTGATGAATTGACCCTGATCTATAACAAATCGCGCCAGGCCGCCATTACCAAGGAACTGGCGGAAATTGTCGGTGGCGCTGCCGCGGTTTGACGCGCATCGATACCGAATACACAGATACCAAATAACTGACTTGAACGGATAGATATAGCCATGTCACAAGCAACCGGAAAAATCGTCCAGTGCATCGGCGCTGTGGTCGACATTGAGTTTCCTCGCGAGAGCATGCCCAAAGTTTATGACGCGTTGACGCTCGTGGAAGATGGCAGCGAAGGCGGGCTGGCAGAAGCGGGTTTGACTTTTGAGGTTGAGCAGCAACTGGGCGACGGCGTCGTTCGTTGCATCGCAATGGGTTCCTCCGACGGACTGCGCCGCGGCATGCCGGTCGCTTCAACCGGCGCGCCGATTTCGGTCCCGGTTGGCCATGGAACGCTCGGCCGCATCATGGACGTGCTCGGCCGGCCGATCGACGAAGCCGGACCAATCGAGACGGACGAAAAACGGGCGATTCATCAGGCGGCGCCGGCATTTGCGGAACTGTCGCCCTCGGTCGACCTGCTCGAAACGGGCATCAAGGTTATTGACCTGATCTGTCCGTTCGCGAAAGGCGGCAAGATCGGTCTGTTCGGCGGTGCCGGTGTCGGCAAGACCGTGAACATGCTTGAGCTGATCAACAACATTGCCAAGCAGCACTCGGGTCTGTCGGTGTTCGCCGGCGTCGGGGAACGTACCCGTGAAGGCAACGACTTCTATCATGAAATGTCCGAAGCCGGCGTCATCAAGCTGGACAACATCGGCGAATCGAAAGTGGCGATGGTGTTCGGGCAGATGAACGAGCCGCCGGGCAACCGCCTCCGTGTGGCCTTGTCCGGGCTGACCATGGCAGAAAAATTCCGCGACGAAGGCCGAGACATTCTGTTCTTTGTCGACAACATCTATCGCTTCACGCTCGCCGGAACCGAAGTTTCCGCGCTGCTCGGCCGGATGCCTTCAGCCGTGGGCTACCAGCCGACCCTGGCAGAGGAAATGGGCAAGCTGCAGGAGCGCATCGTTTCGACCAAGGTCGGATCGATTACGTCGATTCAGGCCGTTTACGTCCCTGCTGACGATTTGACCGACCCGTCACCGGCAACCACCTTCGGCCACCTTGATGCGACCGTGGTGTTGAGCCGGGACATTGCATCGCTCGGCATTTACCCGGCGGTTGACCCGCTCGATTCGACCTCGCGGCAGGTCGATCCAAACGTCATTGGTGAGGAGCACTACAGCACAACGCGCGCGGTGCAGGCAACGCTGCAGCGTTACAAGGAATTGCGAGACATCATCGCCATTCTCGGTATGGACGAATTGTCACCTGAAGACAAGCTTGCCGTTTCCCGGGCGCGCAAGATTCAGCGTTTCCTTTCGCAGCCGTTCCACGTGGCTGAAGTGTTTACCGGTTCGCCAGGCAAGTTCGTGTCGCTCAAGGACACCATCCGTGGCTTCAAGATGATCGTCAACGGCGAGTGCGACGCGCTCCCCGAACAGGCTTTCTACATGGTCGGCGGCATCGAGGAAGCATTCGAGAAAGCGAAGAAACTGCAGTAACGCGCGGCGACATCGATTAACCGGTAGCAGATAGAGCGTTTTTTTCGAGGCACGGATGGCAAACACGATACAGGTAGAAGTGGTAAGCGCCGAAGAGTCGGTTTACTCGGGCGAGGCAGCTTTTGTCGTGTTGCCCGGCGAATCGGGTGAACTCGGGATCTATCCGCGCCACACGCCGCTGATCACACGCATCAAGCCCGGTGCCATTCGCATCCAGCCCAGCGGCGGTGGCGAAGAACAGCTGATCTTCGTCGCCGGAGGCATTCTGGAGGTGCAACCGGCAATCGTGACGGTGCTTGCAGATACTGCGATCCGCGGACACGATCTGGATGAGGCCAAGGCGCTCGAGGCCAAACAGCGCGCCGAAGAGTCGTTGCGCAACGCTACCGACAAACAGGAAATTGCCGTTGTGGAAGGCGAGCTGGCGATGCTGGCAGCGCAACTGGCAGCGATACGGAAGCTGCGCAAGCACTAGATTCACCGGGGCAGATTGCATTAATCTGTGCCTTCCGGAGGCGCAGTAAGCGAAAAAGAGCAGCATCATCGCTGCTCTTTTTTTGTTTGCGCGTATCCGTCACAATTGGGTGGCTGCCTTGTCGCTGCGTACGGGCGCGGCAGCCGCGCTGTTTCTGCAAAGACTGCTCACGTGTGAAGATTCCTATTTACTGAGGCCGCTATGAAACTGAATTGGGCAATCCTGACAATCATCTTGCTGACCTTTGCCTATGCCGGATGTTCATCGGAAAAGGACACCGTCAAGATCGCTTTCATCGGACCGCTCACCGGTGGCGTGTCTGCAAATGGTCTGGGCGGACGTAATTCAGCGCAGCTTGCAGTCAGCCTGCACAACGCCAGCTCTTCAGGCAACTATGCATACGAACTGGTAACGCTGGACGACGAGTGCAAGCCGAACATCGGCGTGCAGGTGGCGACGAAGGTTGCAGCGGACAAGCACGTAATTGCCGGCGTTACCCATTACTGCTCAGCGGTGGCCATGGGAACTGTCGACGTTTACCACAAGTTCGGTTTGCCGGTTATCGTGTGGGGCGCGGTTTTACCCGAAATTACCTACGGCAACGATTACAAGGAGGTGCATCGCGTCAACGGCACGATGATCAACCAGAATGAAGTCGCCGCCGAGTTCATGCTCGATAAGGGATACAAGACGTGGGTCATTATTCATGACACCACTGATTACGGAAAAGGTCACAACCGTTATTTCTCGAAATATCTCGTCGCCAAAGGCGGGAGAATTCTCGGGACATTCGGCGTGAGCGCCGACCAGCAGGACTTCAACGCCGAACTCACCAAGGTCAAGGAACTCAATCCCGACGTCATTTATTTCGGCGGCTTGGCCCCCACCGGTGTGCGCCTGCGCTCACAGATGGAAAAGCTCGGCATCGATGCCGTGTTCCAGGGTACGTCCGGGATCGTTTCCGACGCCTTTATTGAGGGGCTCGGGCCTTTGTCAGAGGGTGTCATTGCTTTCCGAGAAGGTGCGCCGGTGGAAAATCTGCCGGGCGGGGAAGGTTTCATCGCGAAGTACAATCAGCAGGGGTTTGGCGAACCGCCGGAAGCTTACGGCGCGTTTGCCTTCGCGGCGACTCAGCTGATCATCGATACGATCGAAAAAGTCGGTCCCGACCGCAAGGCCGTGATGCAGGCGCTGAACGCGACGCGCAACTACGATTCGATTGTCGGGTCGATTTCCTTCGATGATAATGGCCAGAACACCGTCGCCCTGATAACCCGCTACGTCATCCAGGACGGAAAATGGGTCGTGTGGGAGCAAAGCGAATACGCCGAGGGAAAGCGTCGCCTGTCGGGGCGCTGAAAGCCAAAGACTGACGACGCCAGGACATGGATCCCGGATTCATTGCGCAATACCTGCTGAACGGCATCGTGCTCGGCGTGATCTACGCCATGGTGGCGGTTGGGTTCACCTTGTTCTTCGGCGTGCTGGACGTCATCAAGTTCTCCCACGGCGACGTGGTGATGGCAGGTGCTTTCACCGCTCTGGCGACCTATGCCGGTCTAGAGTTGCTTGGCGTCAGCGATGGGATGTTTGCCGCCATCGTCATCACTGTGATGGGCATCGCTGCAATGGCAATACTCGGCGCGCTACTGGCAAAGCTGCTGATTCTGCCTCTGCGCAACGCACCGCCACTCAACACGCTGTTGATCACGCTCATGTTCGGGCTTGCCTTGCGAGAAGCGGTGCGTCTGTTCTATCCCAACGGTTCGAATCCAAAACCGTTTCCGCAACTGTTGCCGGACGCAGCGATGACCATCGGGAACCTCGAACTGCGGCTCGACAGCGTATTGTTGATCGTCCTCGGACTCGGTGCGATTGTCGCGGTACACCTGCTGATTCAGCGCACTCGCATAGGGCTGGCGATACGCGCCGTCGCGCAGGACCCGGAAACGGCACGCCTCATGGGAATAAATTTCGAGCGCGTCGTGCTGATGACTTTTGCGCTCGGATCCGCGCTGGCGGCGCTGGCAGGAATTACCAATGGCCTTTACTACAGCGAAGTCAATTTCGGCATGGGCCTCTTGCTCGGCGTGATCGGCTTCAGCGCCGCGGTCGTCGGCGGTCTGGGTAGCCTCTATGGCGCGATAATTGGCGGCTTTCTGTTTGCGGCGTTGCAAACAATCGGCGCGGTATGGTTTTCGGTGCCGGCCTATAAGGATGTTTTCGCGTTCGCCTGCATTATCGTGCTGATGGCCTGGAAACCGACCGGGCTTCTTGCGGACAAGTCGGCCGAACGTGTCTGAGCCGATGAAGAGCAACCGCCGCGGCTATTGGCCGGTCATAGTCACCGCGCTGGCTGCAGCCATGTTCGTCTTCCTTTTTCTTTATCTCGAGCAGCAGTGGGAGATCGTCCTGCTTGCCGTTGGCCTGATTGCAGTGCTTTTCTCGTCGGCTCGCTTTGGCTTATTGCGGCGTGTCGAATTGGCTGCTTCCGATCATCCGCGTACGACGATAATGGTCAACGTGCTTGCCGCACTGCTGGTTATCGTTTTACTGCGCAATGAGCATTTCGCCTTGCTGATGCTCGCGACGGTGTGTCTGTATGTCACCATCTGCCTCGGCCTGACGTTGCAATTCGGATATGCGGGCATTGTCAACTTTGCCGGCATCGCCTTCTTCGGAATCGGCGCCTACACCGCGGCCGTCTTGTCCCTGCACAGTGCGCTTCCGCATCTGCTCGTCATTGTCATATCGGGACTCGTCGCCGGGCTTATCGGTTCGTTGCTGATTCTTCCCATGCTCAGAACGCGAGGGCATTACGCGGCCCTGGTAACCATCGCTTTCGGCATCCTCTTTCGCACCTTCCTCGAAGTAAACGACCTGTTGGGCGGGCCGCAGGGTCTCAAGGTACCGGGCATGCAGGTGTTCGGCTGGTCACTCAACGACAATATTTCGCTGGGGCCGCTCGGCGCCGTTTCCTTTTATGCGTCCTATGCCGTCGTTGCATTGCTGCTCGCAGCCGGAGCCTACGCCCTGATCAAGCGGCTGGAACGTTCATGGCTCGGCTTGAACCTCGACGCGGTGCGCACCGACGAAACAGCGGCCGCGTCTTTCGGAATCGACCTGCCGCGCTGGAAGATTTTCGCGTTTACCGCGGGCAACTGTCTGGCCGGGGTCGCAGGCGGGGTATACGCGATGATGTCCGGATTCATCGCGCCTGCCAGTTTCAATTTCGGTGACTCCCTGCTGCTCGTTTCGATCGTTCTGCTGGGCGGCAGCGGCAATCCGCTTGGCGTTCTTCCGGCAGCGCTGCTGGTGGTTGTTTTACCGGAAAAACTACAGGTCATTCAGGAGTACCGGTTGTTGTTGTTTGCGGTGCTGGTGATTCTGATTTTGCGTTTCCGGCCGGAAGGTCTGTTGCCGCGGAGAATGCGTGAGTACTTTGCCGGGTGGGGCCGCTGATGAGTGGCCCGGAACTCGTGGTTGACGGACTGACGGTACGCTTCGGCGGGCTCACCGCGCTGGATGCATTGCAGTTTCGACTTAGTGCGGGTGAATTCGTCGGTCTCATCGGCCCCAACGGCTCGGGCAAGACCACCTTCTTCAATGCACTTACCGGTATTTACGCTCCCGCATCAGGACAGGTAGCCCTGTCAGGAAAAGACATCACCGGCCTGCCGCCCCAGCAGATATATGACGCGGGCATTACCCGGACTTTCCAGCGCTTGCGGCTCGCGTCCTCGTTGTCGGTGTTCGACAACCTGATGATCGGAAACCATCGGAATCTGAGCCACGGAATCATTGCCAACCTGTTCGCGCGCCAGCGTCTCAAAAACGAGATCGAGGAAAACGTCGCCAAGAGCCGCTTGCTGCTCGAGCAGTTCAGTGCGCCTCTGGCGTCGCGTCTTTTCGATCCGGTATCACAACTGACCATGATTGACCGGCGCCGGGTCGAGGTTTGCCGCGCATTGATCAGCGAGCCGAAGATACTGCTGCTGGACGAACCGTCAGCAGGCATGACCCATGAAGAAACACGCGCGCTGATGGACGATTTGCTGGCATCGCGCGAGCGCATGCCCGGCCTCGCCATTGTGCTGATCGAGCACGAGATGGGCGTGATCGAGCGGGTTACAGACCGCTGCGTGGTGCTCAATTACGGTGAGAAAATTGCAGAGGGCAGCTATCGCGAAGTTGCCAGTAACAGCGACGTTCGTACTGCCTACCTCGGAGAGGACTGAGCGGTGAGCATGGAATTGGTGATCGAGAACATCGTCAGCGGGTACGACCAGGCCGATGTTCTCAGCGGAGTTTCCTTGCACGTTCCCGAGGGGCAGATCACCTGTTTGCTTGGGTCCAACGGTGCTGGAAAGACAACGCTGATTCGGGCCATTCTGGGCCTGACGCCGGCACGCAGCGGGCGCATTCGTTTCGGTGCTGCGGATATTACGCATGAGCCGACCCACCGTATCGCCGCGCTCGGGGTGACCTGTATTCCGGAAGGCCGGCGGGTTTTCCCCCGCATGAGCGTGATGGAGAACCTCAGGGTCGGTTCCTATACGGATACCAATCGCCAGGCGGTTGAAAAACGCCTTGAGGAAGTTTTCGCCATTTTTCCGCGTTTGCACGAGCGCGCGGAACAACTTGCAGGCACCATGTCGGGCGGCGAGCAGGCGATGCTGTCGATTGGCAGGGGTTTGATGAGCGGGCCAAAGTTGTTGATCGTCGACGAACCCTCTCTGGGCCTGTCGCCATTGTTCGTCAAGGAAAATTTCAAGGTGATCCAGCGCATCAACGAGCTGGGTGTGACCGTGCTGCTGGTCGAACAGAATGTGCGCCAGACGCTGGCCATCGCGCATCGCGGCTACGTGTTGTCGCAGGGACGAATCGTTGCGCAAGGCGATGCCGCGCAGTTGCGAGACAATGAGGAAGTGCGCGCTGCATACTTCGGCAGCTGAAGCGCACGTCATACCCGGTATGGACTGTCAGACCGGATGGGCGAGGCACTGAGAAAGGAAGACTGAAATGGCCAAACCGGTCGATGCAGTGGAGTTGACGAAACAGATCGTACGCATGAATACGATCAATCCGCCCGGCAACGAGGAATCGTGTGCACGGGTACTGGGGTCCCTGCTCGAATCGGCAGGCTGCACCGTTGCCTATCACAAGCTTGGCGACAAACGCGCCAGCCTGGTTGCGCGCATCGGCGGCAGCGGTGACAAGGCGCCATTGTGCCTGACCGGGCATATCGACACGGTGCCGCTCGGCGCTGCGCGCTGGCGCAAAGACCCGTTTGCCGGCGAAACCGACGATGGCCGTCTTTATGGGCGCGGCACCAGCGACATGAAATGCGGGGTTGCGGCGTTCGTGGCAGCGACAGTTTCACTGGCCGCCCGGCTCGATCGCTCGCCCGGTCTCGAGCTGGTGATCACCGCGGGTGAGGAAGTCGGCTGCGATGGCGCTTTCGACCTGGTCCGCCGCCAGGGAGCGCTTGGCCGTGCCGGTGCGGTACTGGTGGGCGAACCAACCTCGAACTATCCGTACGTAGGACACAAGGGCGCCTTCTGGTTATGTGCAAAAACGCATGGCGTGACAGCCCATGGCTCGATGCCGGAACGTGGCGACAATGCGGTTTACAAGGCAGCCCGCGCTATTACGGCGCTGGAGAATTTTCGTTTCGACAATCCGCCGCACGAACTGATGGGACAGGCGACGCTCAACGTCGGTACCGTGCGTGGCGGGCTGAACATCAACTCGGTCCCCGACGAAGCGGCTATCGAAATCGATATTCGCAGCGTCCCGACATCGCGCCACGATGCGATTCGGGCGGCGCTGCAAAAACAACTCGGCGGCGAGGTTGATCTCGAAACCATCATCGATCTCGAAGCCGTCTACAGTGAACCCGACCAGGCGTGGATTCAACGGCTGTTTGATATCACGCAACCCTATCTCGGAGCACGCCCGGAACCGAAAGTGGCGACCTATTTCACCGATGCTGCGGCACTGACGCCGGCATACGGCAATCCGCCGACGGTTATTCTGGGGCCCGGAGAGCCGCAAATGGCGCACCAGACGGATGAGTACTGCGTCATTGATCGCGTCACGTCTTCGGTGAGTCTTTACGAACAGGTCATTGCTGACTGGTGTGGTGTCTGATTCGACGCGAGTTTCTCCTGCTCCGGAGATAGAGGCCCGCGCTCGGGCACTGTTTGACGATGGCAGCGCAGGACCGATTGAATCAGCCGGTGCGTTGACCCTGGCCGAGGGGCGATGCGAAGGGCGTACGCTGCGCGCCGCATTGACCAATCGCGCGGTCGCCGGCGGCTCGTTCGGCGTCGACGAGAGCGAACGATTGGCGGGGCTTCTGCTGCGCAGCCGTGAGGACCGTATCCCGATTGTTCTGGTACTCGATTCGGCAGGCGCGCGGCTGGATGCCGGCTTGGCCGGACTTGGCGCATTCCGCAGGCTTTACCGGGCCGCCCTCGACGCACGGCTTGCCGGCGTGCCAATGGTCGCGATGATGGAACGCGATTGCTTCGGCGGCGCCAGCATGCTGGCGATGCTGTGCCAGGTTAGGGGCGCGATCGAAACTGCGCGGCTCGGTATGTCCGGTCCGGCAATCGTCGCGGCACTGGCGGGCGCGCAGGATCTCGATGCATCTGATCGCGGTGCGGTGCAGGCCCTGTTCGGTGCGCCGGCACGGG
>LJTS01000080.1 GCA_001304425.1 Betaproteobacteria bacterium SG8_40 | reverse complement strand
CTCAGGTTGATGAGGCACGACGCGGTTTCAGTTTCAGGCATGACGGGCCGCTTGACATGCGGATGGACCCGGAAAGCGGGCCGAGTGCCGCCGAGTGGTTGATGCAGGCTACAGAGAAGGATATCGGGGAGGTCATCAGGAATTATGGCGAAGAACGGTTTGCTAAGCAGATTGCAAGAGCGGTTGTTACGGCTCGATCGCAGCGGCCTCTCCAACGTACAAGGCAACTTGCCGAGATCGTGGCAAAAGCCGTTCCCACGCGTGAACCACGGCAAGATCCGGCGACGCGTACCTTCCAGGCTATACGGATTTTCATCAATCAGGAGCTTGAAGAGCTGGAAATGACGTTGCCGCAATGTGTCGCTTGCCTCAAGCCGGGCGGGCGGCTGGTGATTATCAGTTTCCATTCACTGGAAGACCGTATGGTCAAGCGCTTCATGGTTCGATTGGCCAAGCCTGAAGTCCCCAAGCGGTTGCCATTGCGGGAGAGCGAAATGCCTCGGGGCACGCTGCGTGTGGTTGGAAAGCCGGTGCGCCCGGACGATGCGGAAATAGAAGCCAACCCGCGCGCGCGCAGCGCAATCATGCGCACTGCAGAAAGGTTGGCGGCATGACGCGTTTGAACGTCATGTTGTTTGCCGGCTTGCTGGTGTGCGCTCTGAGCGTTGTCACCTCGCAGCATCAGGCGCGCAAGTTGTTCGTGGAATTGCAGGACGAACAGCAGCGCGGCCGCGATCTGGAAATCGAGTTCGGCCAGTTGCAGCTGGAACAGAGTACCTGGGCAATGCAATCGCGCATTGAGCAGGTTGCATCAAAGAGATTGGGTATGCGTGTGCCTCCGGTAGATCGCGTGCGAGTGGTTCCTCCCCCTCCCGCGCCGTCCAACCCATGAGATCCCGCGCGCAACCAGCCCTGAGCGCTCGCCTGCCGGTGTGGCGAGCGCGGGTGCTGGTGTTGTTGTTGTTCGCGGGATTCATGACGTTGGCGGCGCGGGCTCTTTATTTACAGGGCCTGAACAAGGATTTTCTCCAGGCCCGCGGCGAGTCGCGCTATGAGCGCACGATTGCGGCTGTTGCCAACCGTGGCACGATCACTGACCGCAACGGCGACCCCCTCGCGATCAGTACGCCGGTTGAGTCAGTTTGGGCATCGCCGCGGAATGCAGAGCTGAGCGCTTCGCAGCGCGGCAAACTGGCGCGCATGCTGGGTATGTCACGTAAAGAACTCGACCGTCGGTTGTCGGGAGAAGAACGCGAGTTTGTTTACCTGAAGCGCCAGTTGCCGCCCAAGTTGGCGGCAGAAGTAGTGGCCCAGAATCTGCCCGGCGTGTTCTTGCAGCGCGAGTACCGCCGTTACTACCCTGCTGGTGACGTGGCTGCACATGTAATCGGTTTTACCAGCGTTGACGATCGCGGCCAGGAAGGTATCGAACTCGCGTATCAGGAATGGCTTGCCGGCAAGCCTGGCAGCCGCCGCGTCATCAAGGACAGGCTGGGGCGCATCGTCGAAGACGTCGAGCGAAACAGCGCCGCCGAGGATGGGCGTCCACTCGCACTGTCGATCGATCGGAAAATCCAGTATCTGGCCTATCGAGAACTGAAACGGGCGGCCATTGAGCACAGTGCGAAAGCGGCAAGCATTGTAGTCCTCGACGTTGCCAGCGGCGAAGTACTGGCGCTCGCGAACTGGCCTAGTTACAACCCCAACAATCGCGACACATTCAAGGCCAGACGCACTCGTAATCGCGCGGTCGTTGACTTGTTCGAACCCGGTTCAACGATCAAACCGTTTACCGCGGCAGCCGCAATCGAAGCCGGTTTGTTCAATCCGGCAACAACCATCGACATCGAAGCGGGCCGGTTGCGAATCGGTAATCGGACCATACATGACGTTCACGTCGATCAGCCGATTCTGACCGTATCGCAGGTCATTCAGAAATCGTCCAACGTCGGGTCCGCCAAGATTGCCTTGTCGATGGAGGCGCAGGACTTGTGGCAGGTATTTACGCTGGCCGGATTCGGCGCCACGCCAAAGTCAGGGTTTCCCGGAGAGGCGTCCGGGCTCGTGCGCGATTTCGACGACTGGAAACCAATAGAGCAGGCGACCATGTCGTATGGACATGGAATATCGGTCAGTCTGTTGCAGCTTGCGCGTGCATATACGGTCTTTGCGTCGGACGGCATTCTTGCGCCACTGACCTTTGTTCGCCGCGATGCGCCCGTGCCGGGCCAGCGTGTCATATCCGAGCGAACCGCGCGGCTCGTGCGGGCAATGCTCGAGAGCGTTACTCATCCGGGCGGCACCGCCGTAAAGGCGCGGGTAACGGGTTATCGCGTCGCTGGCAAGACAGGCACGGTACACAAACTGGTCGATGGTCGTTACGCGCCCGACCGCTATATGTCGTCTTTCGTCGGATTTGCCCCCGCGTCCAACCCGCGGCTGGTCGTCGCAGTCATGATCGACGAGCCGAGTGGCGTTCATTATTACGGCGGTGAAGTTGCGGCGCCCGTTTTCCGGGAAGTGACCGCCGGTGCGTTGCGCATCCTGGGAATTTCTCCTGACGGCGTGAACGACATCGTGCCGCTGAACGTTGAACTGCCGCGGGAGGAGGTTTGAGTCAGGTGGTGACATCAATCGGCTCTGCGGCACCTCCCGCGCCGCATTGCAATGACCGGGTGCTGGCGGCATCCGCGACGCAGGCGGCGATCGATGCACTGGGCGTCAAATACACCGGTGTGGCCATTGACAGCCGCAAGGTAAAGCCGGGCGACTTGTTCATCGCCTACCCTGGCGAGGCTGCGGATGGCAGGAACTTCATCGCGCAGGCGATTGCCGCGGGCGCGGTCATCGTGGTTTGGGAAGCCTCCGGTTTCGAGTGGCATCCGGACTGGAAAGTGCCGAACGTCCCGGTTGCCGGCCTTCGTTACCATGCCGGCCACATCGCCGAACATTTTTTCAAGCATCCGTCGCGCCAACTCTGGATTGCCGGCGTTACCGGCACCAACGGCAAGACGACCTGCACGCAATGGATTGCGCAGTCGTTAAACCACTTGCATCGCAAGTGTGCCGTGATCGGAACGCTGGGGCAGGGATTGATCGACGAGAACGGCACAAACGATGCGGCTATCAATACGACGCCGGACCCCGTGTCGCTACATGGATTTCTAGGGCAGATGCGCGCCAGGGGTGCGAAGGCGGTCGCGATGGAAGTCTCCTCGCATGGCATCGAGCAAGGCCGTGTCAATGGCGTCGACTTCGATGTCGCGATGTTCACCAACCTGTCGCGTGACCACCTCGATTACCACGGCGACATGCAATCGTACGGCGAGGCCAAGGCGCAGTTGTTCGCCTGGCCGGGTCTGAAGCATGCGGTGGTGAATCTCGACGACCAGTTCGGCGCCGAGCTTGCGTCGCGCATCGACCGTAAACGCATCAACGTCATTGGCTACGGATTCGGAAAGGGCGAGATTGCAGGCCACAAGCTCGATTTGTCCACGCGCGGCCTGAAACTCGAAGTCGCAACGCCGTGGGGGGCGGCCAAAGTGCGCAGCGGCGTGCTGGGAACATTCAACGCACACAATATATTGGGCGTCCTGGGCGTGCTCATGTGTTCTGACGTCGCGCTCAAGGATGCCGTTGCGGCGATTGCCGAGCTCAAGCCTGTGCTCGGGCGCATGCAGACCATTCGCGTGCCCGGCTTTCCTTTGGTCGTTGTCGATTATTCGCATACGCCCGACGCGCTTGAAAAGGCGCTCGCGTCGCTGCGCGAACTGCTAAAGCCCGGGGCGCGGTTGTATTGCGTATTCGGTGCGGGAGGCGACCGTGACCCAGGCAAGCGCCCGGTCATGGGTGAGATCGCGACGCGGTTGGCGGATCAGAGTTTCATTACCAGTGACAATCCGCGTTCGGAGGATCCCGGCAAGATCATCGACGCCATTGTGTCCGGAGCGCATGCGGGCTACCGGGTCCAGCCGGACCGCGCGGCGGCGATTCGGCAAGCCATTGCGGATGCGGGCGCGAACGACGTCGTACTGATTGCGGGCAAGGGCCACGAGAGCTATCAGGAAGCTCGCGGCGAACGCGTGCCGTTCAGCGATATCGAAGCAGCGCGCGCCGTCATGACGAAACGCAAGCCGGGAAAACGCGCATCCAAAGGCGGTGCACGTGTTTAGGTTGTCTGCCGCGGCGCGTGCGATCGGCGCGGAACTGAAGGGCGAAGACGCGCAAATCGTGCGCGTGACGACCGACAGCCGCCAGGTTCGCGCCGGCGACCTGTTTGTCGCTATCAAGGGTCCGCATTTCGACGGTCATGATTTTGTCCTTCAGGCGGTTGCTGGCGGCGCGGTTGCGGCGATGGTTTCCGATGAGGCCAGCCGCAAGGATTCGACTGTCCCGGTGCTCGTTGTAGAAGATGTGAGGCTCGGCTACGGGCGGCTTGCCGCATGGTGGCGCTCGATGTTCTCGATACCCCTGGTGGCGGTCACGGGCAGCAACGGCAAGACGACCGTCAAGGAGATGCTGGCTTCAATTCTGCGCCGGCACGCGGGTCCCGATGCAGTGCTGGCGACGCGCGGAAATCTGAACAACGACATTGGCATGCCTTCGACGCTGCTGCAGCTGGAGCCGCGTCACCGGTTTGCCGTTATCGAGATGGGCATGAATCATTCTGGCGAGATCGCGTATCTCACCCGGCTGGCCCGCCCGACGGTGGCCATTGTCAACAACGCCGGCACCGCGCATATCGGGAAACTGGGGTCGGTCGAGGCCATCGCGCGCGCGAAAGGCGAAATCTACTCCGGACTCGGTGAAGATGGTGTCGCGCTGATTAATGCCGACGATGCCTATGCCGACTACTGGCGTTCGCTGGTCGAGGGCAAGCGGGTCGTCGAATTCGGACTCGCGCGCCATGCCAACGTATCGGCCGATTACGAGTTATCCGAAGCGGGCAGTCTCATTACCGTCAAAACGCCGGATGCGCGCTTCGCGGTGACCCTGCGCGTGCCCGGCGTCCACAACGTCAAGAATGCGTTGGCCGCGGTAGCCATTGCCTATGTCCTCGGAATTGACGCCGAGCACATCGCCGCCGGGCTTGCCGATCATGAAGGCGTTGCCGGCCGGTTGCACAGGCGCCGACTTGCCAGCGGCGACGTTCTTATCGACGACAGTTACAACGCGAGCCCGGAGTCCGCGATGGCCGCGTTGTCGGTACTTGCCTCAAGTGCCGGGACCAAGGTCTTCGTGCTGGGCGATATGGGTGAACTGGGGGATGCTGCCGCCAGCATGCATGCGGAACTTGGCGGATTCGCCCGCCGGGCCGGTATCGATTGCTTGCTGGCGCTCGGAACATTGTCGGCGGAAGCGGTTCGCACGTTTGGAAACGGGGGCGAGCACTTCAAGGATGTCGACAGCTTGTTGCAGGCGCTGCTGCCGCGACTCGACGGCTCGACGACGGTGTTGGTCAAGGGCTCGCGTTTCATGCGCATGGAACGCATCGTAAGAGCTTTGACCGGCGAGGCGATGACCGCACCGGGTGGAGAGTCCTGATGTTGCTGCTAGTGACCCAATGGCTGGCCGAGGACATCCGCGCGTTTAACGTCTTCAACTACATTACCTTGCGCGCCGTGATGGCAACCCTGACGGCGTTGGTGATCTCGTTCATCGTCGGTCCGACGATGATCCGCAAGCTCACGGCTTACAAGATCGGACAGTCCGTGCGCGATGACGGGCCCGAAACACATCTGTCGAAAGCAGGCACGCCTACCATGGGCGGGGCCCTGGTGCTGGTTTCGGTTGCGGTCACGACGCTGTTGTGGGCGGATCTTTCCAACCGGTACGTGTGGGTGGTCCTTGTTGTAACCATCGGCTTCGGCGCGATCGGCTGGGTCGACGATTACCGGAAAGTCGTGCACCGCAATCCAAAGGGGTTGTCGGCGCGCGGAAAATTTTTCTGGCAGTCGGTAATCGGCGTGGCTGCGGCGCTTTACCTTGCCTGGACCGCGGAACTGCCGGCGGAAACGGAGCTGATCGTCCCATTCTTCAAACAGGTTGCCTATCCGCTGGGGCTGTTCGGGTTCGTGGTGTTGACCTTCTTTGTGATCGTCGGTACCAGCAACGCCGTCAATCTCACCGATGGTCTTGACGGCCTCGCCATCATGCCGACGGTGATGATCGGAAGTGCACTGGCGGTGTTTGCGTATGTTGCGGGTAATGCGGTGTTCTCGCGCTATCTGGGATTTCCGCATATTCCCGGTGCCGGGGAGTTGACGGTGCTGTGTGCCGCGCTATCGGGGGCGGGTCTGGCCTTCCTCTGGTTCAACGCTTATCCGGCGGAGGTGTTCATGGGCGATGTCGGAGCGCTTGCGCTCGGGGCGGCACTGGGAACCATCGCAGTCATCGTTCGCCAGGAAATCGTGCTGATGGTAATGGGTGGCGTGTTCGTAGTGGAGACCCTGTCGGTCATTCTTCAGGTGGCGTCCTTCAAGCTAACCGGCAAGCGCGTGTTTCGAATGGCGCCGCTGCATCACCATTACGAGTTGAAAGGATGGAAAGAGACGCAGGTTGTGGTGCGGTTCTGGATTATCACGATGATGCTGGTCCTGATTGGTTTGTCAACGTTGAAGCTGAGATGACAGTTGCAAGCGAGAAGAAGGCGTAGCTCGGGAGGACATCATGAACCTGGAGGAGGCAACCGTAATGACGCGTCACCAGGAAAAGAACAAACAGCCGGGCGTTTCCCCGGTCGAGCCGAGCGAAGAGGAATTGCTCGAAGAGGAAGAGGATGTAGGCGTGCTGCGGTTGATGAGGCTGCAGGCCGCAATGAAAGAGAAACACATAGTTGAATCCGAAGGGTAAGAGAATTCTGGTGCTTGGATTGGGTATTAGCGGCATGTCGATGGTGCGTTGGTTGACCAACCGCGGCGCAACGGTGCGTGTCGCCGACACACGTTTGTTGCCGCCGTTTGCCGAGCAGCTGCGCACGAATTTCCCGGACGTTGACTTGCACGTGGGCGAGCTTGAAGAGCACGTATTCGCCGGCACGGACGTGGTTGCGATCAGCCCCGGGGTGCCGCTCGCTCAACCGCTGGTCAAGCGCGCGCGGGACCAGGGAATCCCTGTTCTGGGAGACATTGAACTGTTTGCGCACGCGCGCAAGCAGTACGTTCACAGCAAGGTGATTGCGATTACCGGTTCGAACGGCAAAAGCACGGTAACGGAGATGGTCGGGGCAATGTGCAAGCGCTCGGGCGCTCGTACCGAGGTGGCGGGCAACATCGGCCTTCCCGTCCTCGATGTGCTGAGTGACATCGACGCCGGCAAGCGCCGCGTGCCGGACATTTTCGTGCTGGAGCTGTCGAGCTTTCAGCTTGAGACGACGGCATCTCTCGATGCGGAAGCGGCCACGGTATTGAATCTCAGCGAAGATCATCTGGATCGCTATGACGACCTTGCACAATACGCCGAAGCCAAGTCGCGAGTCTTTGCCGGTGACGGCGTTCAGGTACTGAATCGCGAGGACAGATTTTCGCGCAACATGGCGATCGGTGAACGTTGCGTTTTCACGTTCGGATCCGACGAACCTGAAGGTCGGCATGAGTGGGGATTGCGAGAGCTTGGGGGTGAGTTGTGGCTGGCCCAGGGTGACGAGAATCTGATCAAGGCGTCCGAACTCAAGGTTGCCGGAAAACACAATCTGACCAATGCGCTGGCAGCGCTAGCGCTTTGCCGGGGCATTCGTTTGCCGTATCCGCGCTTGCTGGACGGGCTGCGGAACTTTGCCGGCCTGCCCCATCGCATGCAGAAAATCGCAGAGCTCGGTGGTGTGAGCTACTACGATGACTCGAAGGGAACCAATGTCGGCGCAACAGTCGCGGCGCTGGAGGGGCTCGATGCACGCAGCGTCGTCATTCTTGGTGGGGATGGAAAGGGGCAGGACTTTTCGCCACTGATGCCCGCGATTTCGCGCAAGGCCCGCGCGGTAGTGCTGATTGGCCGGGACAGTAACGACATAGAAAGAGCGATCGCGCCGGCGGGGGTGACGATCGAACGCGCAATCGATTTGCCCGACGCGGTTGCGCGGGCCCGCAGACTGGCGCAACCGGGTGATGCGGTATTGCTTTCTCCCGCGTGCGCAAGCTTTGACATGTTCCGTGACTATCTGCATCGCGCCGAGGTGTTTGCCGATGCGGTCGCGGGACTGGGGCGGCTGCAATGAATACGCTGGTCGCCAACAGGGACGCCGGGCGCCAGTTGAGTGAGCCGGACCTTGACCCGACGGTGCTGTGGCTGGCCGCTGCGTTACTGGGTCTCGGATTGGTGATGGTTTACTCGGCCTCGATCGCGATCGCCGAAGGGGCAACGTCCTCCGGCGGGCAGCCTCACTACTATTTCATGCGCCATCTGATCTCCCTGGCAGTGGGCATGGTCGCCGCGGTTGCGGTGTTCCAGGTGCCAATGCGTTATTGGCAGGTTGCCGCGCCTTACCTGTTCATGGCCTGTGTGGCGTTGCTCGTGATTGTGTTGATCCCGGGAGTGGGGCGCGAGGTAAACGGCAGCCAGCGATGGCTCGGATACGGCAGCCTCAGCTTGCAGCCGTCCGAACTGACCAAGCTCTTTGTCGTCTTGTACGCCGCAGACTACACGGTGCGCAAGGCGGCGCACATGGCCAGCTTGCGAAAAGGCTTCCTGCCAATGTTCGCGGTGATGCTGCTTACCGGAGCACTGTTGTTGCAGGAGCCGGACTTCGGCGCGTTTGCCGTGATTACGGCCATTGCCATGGGCATTCTGTTTCTGGGCGGCATGAACTGGAGGCTGTTTGCCTTGCTGGTCGTACTGCTGGTGTCGGGATTCGTGATCTTGATCTGGTCCTCGCCGTACCGGATGGAGCGCGTGCTGGGCTTCATGGACCCGTGGGCGGACCCGTTCGGCCGGGGTTACCAGCTGTCGCATGCGCTGATCGCATTCGGCCGCGGTGAGTGGTTCGGTGTCGGGCTCGGTGCGAGCATAGAAAAGCTTTTCTATCTGCCGGAAGCGCATACCGATTTCCTGCTTGCGGTGATTGCCGAGGAGTTGGGGTTCGTTGGCGTGGTGGCGACGATCGGCGCGTTCGTCTGGTTGTCGCTGCGTGCGATTTCGATCGGCAATCAGGCGGCCCGGCTGGACCGTTACTTCTCCGCTCTCGTGGCGCAGGGTGTCGGTTTGTGGCTGGCGGTGCAGACGATGATCAACATGGGCGTGAACATGGGCCTGCTGCCGACCAAGGGGCTGACCCTGCCGTTGCTTTCCTATGGCGGAAGCAGCCTCGTCGCAATGTTCATGGCATTGGGTTTGTTGATGCGCGTCGATTACGAGAACCGTCAGTTGATGAAGGGTTACACGCTGTGAACCGCACCATCCTTATCATGGCCGGTGGCACAGGCGGACACATCTTTAGTTCCGGCGTAACGCCTGCTGCGCAGGCATTAGCCTGCACTGAAGATTTTGTGCAAGCGTTCGCGGAAGCACGCCCATGAACCGCACCATCCTTATCATGGCCGGTGGCACAGGCGGACACATCTTTCCCGCGCTGGCGGTGGCGGATGAACTGAAGTCACGTGGCTGGCGCGTAGTGTGGCTCGGGTCGAAGAAGGGAATGGAAGCGCGCATCGTTCCGGATCACGGCTATGAAATCGAGTGGCTGCGGTTTGGAGGATTGCGGGGCAAGGGGCTGATCCGCATGGCGCTGCTGCCGCTGAATTTGCTGATCGCCTTTTGGCAGAGCGCGCGGGTCATCTTCAGGGTGCGCCCGGACGTGGTGCTGGGGATGGGCGGGTACGTCAGCTTCCCCGGCGGCATGATGGCGGCGCTGTTTCTGCGCCCGCTGGTGGT
>LJTS01000064.1 GCA_001304425.1 Betaproteobacteria bacterium SG8_40 | reverse complement strand
CTTCGTAACGGGACAGGTCTTCGGTCACGATGCCGATGCGCTTGATGCCTTCACCGACCAGTTGCTGGGCGATCATCGGGACCGTTAGCGTCCCGTCGATCGGCTGGCCGCCCGTCATCGCCACCGCGTCGTTGTAGAGGATCTTGTAGGTGATGTTGACTTTCGCGGCGACGGCGGCGCGGATCGCCAGCAAGCCCGAATGAAAATAAGTGCCGTCGCCGAGGTTGGCGAATACGTGCTTCCGCTTCGAGAACGGCGCCTGTCCGATCCACGTTGCGCCCTCGCCGCCCATGTGCGACAGCGTTTTGTTGTGCTCCGGGTAAATCGCGGTGGCCATTACGTGGCAACCGATCCCGGCCAGTGCCAGACTGCCTTCGGGCACTTTGGTCGAGGTATTGTGGGGGCAACCCGAGCAATACCACGCCGGTCGCGGTGGTGTGTCGACCGCACCCACGAGCATCGCCTCCTTGGCTTCAAGGAAGGCGAGCCGCGCCTTTATCCGGTCGCTCTGATGGAAGCGCGCGATGCGCGCGGCAATCACGCGCGCGATCTGTGCGATTGAGAAGTCTGCTTTGGCGGGCAGCAGCCATGCCCCGCGAGGGTGCACCCATTCGCCTTTGTCGTCGAATTTGCCGATGACCCGTGGCCGCACTTCGGGGTCCCAGTTGTAGAGCTGTTCCTTCAACTGGTATTCCACCATCTGGCGCTTTTCCTCGACGACGAGAATTTCGTCCAGGCCGCGCGAGAATTCGCGAATGCCGTCGGGCTCGAGCGGCCATGGCATGGAAACCTTGAACACGCGAATGCCGACCTCGGCGGCATTCGCTTCAGAGATGCCGAGTTCCTCGAGCGCTTCGAGTACGTCCATGTACGACTTGCCCGATGCGACGATGCCCAGTTTGGCGTTGGGTGCGTCGATCATGGTGCGGTTCAGACGATTGGCGCGCGAATAGGCGAGCGCGGCGTAAATCTTGTAATCCTGCATCAGCGCTTCCTGCTTGCGCGCCTGCAGGCCGAGCGTATCGCTGGACAAACGGCAATTGAGTCCGCCTTCGGGCATGACAAAATCATTGGGCACGACGATGTTCGGCCTGGTGATGTCTGCGTCGATGGACGCGGACGACTCAACGGTATCGGCCAGCGCCTTGAATCCGACCGCACACCCGGAAAAGCGCGACATCGCGATGCCGTGCAGGCCCAGCTCGAGGTACTCCTCGACGTTGCACGGGTACAGCACGGGAATCATCGACGCCGAGAACAGGTGGTCGCTCTGATGCGGCAGCGTCGAGGAATAGGCGCCGTGGTCGTCACCGGCAACCAGCAGCACGCCGCCGTGTTTCGCGGTGCCGACGAAGTTCATGTGCTTGAACACGTCGCCGCAACGGTCCACCCCCGGGCCCTTGCCGTACCACATGGCGAATACGCCGTCGTAGTCCGAGCCGCCCGTCAGGTGCACCTGTTGCGTGCCCCACACTGCGGTGGCTGCGAGTTCCTCGTTGACACCGGGTTGGAACTCGACGTGCTGGGCTTTGAGATGGGATTCGGCTTTCCATAGCGCTTCATCCAGTCCGCCCAGCGGCGAGCCGCGGTAACCGGAAACGAACCCGGCCGTGTTCAGCCCCGCCAGCGCATCGCGCTGGCGCTGGGCGAGCATCAGGCGCACCAGCGCCTGAATGCCGGTCAGGTAAACGCGTCCCTTGGTGGCGACGTACTTGTCATCAAGCGTGACGTCTTGCATTGCTTCGACTCCTCTTGGGATTCGATCGATCGGCCCGTTCCGGGCCGGTAAGCCCGTTGACGGTTGCTACAGGTTAGGTCATCAGACCGGCTGTTTGGTTGCAGCCCGGTCCGGCTCGTAGAACTGGCCCTCCTTGAGCAGGATGCGGTCATGCGTGCATCCGGAAGGCATCATCGGAAAACAGTTTTCCTGTGCGGCCACCGCCACGTCGAGAAAATACGGACCATCGTGGGCGAGGCAACGCGCGAGAGCGGCATCGAGTTCGCGCGGGTCCGTCACACGCTCCGCTGCCCAGCCGAATCCATGCGCAACGGCGACGAAATCCGGCAGCGCTTCGGTGTAACTGTGGCTGTAACGGCCGCCATGATTGAACTCCTGCCATTGGCGCACCATACCCATGTAGCTGTTGTTCGTCAGGACCAGCTTGACCGGCGTGCGGTGCTGGGTCGCGGTCGACAACTCCTGGATGTTCATCAGCACCGACGCGTCGCCGCTCACGCACACGACCGGCTTGTCCGGGTGCGCGATCTGTGCGCCGATGGCCGCCGGAAGGCCGTAGCCCATGGTGCCGGCGCCGCCCGAGGTCAGCCAGCGGTTGGGGCCGTCAAAGCGCAGATGTTGCGCGGCCCACATCTGGTGCTGGCCGACATCGGTCGCAACGATGGCGTCGCTGCCGTCGAGGGCGTTGCGAAGAGCCTGCATCAGCTGCTGCGGCACGATGCAGTCTTCCCGGGTTGCGAACGACAGCGATTGTTCTTCGCGCCATTTTTCGATCTGCGACCACCAGTCATCCAGCCGGTCCGTCGGTTCTGCGACGGCTGCGACGTGCGGCAGCAAGGCTTGCAGTGTGCCGGCACAGTCGCCCACCAGCGGCACGTCGACCTTTACCAGTTTGTTCACCGATCCCGGATCGATGTCGATATGGATTTTCTTCGACGCGGGCGAGAATCCGTTCAGTTCTCCCGTGACGCGATCGTCAAAGCGCGCGCCCACGCAGATCACCAGGTCGGCCGCGTGCATTGCCAGATTCGCTTCGAGCGTGCCGTGCATGCCCAGCATGCCGAGAAATTGCGGGTGGGAGCCGGGAAACGCGCCCAGGCCCATCAGGGTCAGCGTGCAGGGCGCGCCGGTGAGCTTTACCAGTTCGGTAAATGCCTCGCTGGCGGCCGGACCGGAATTGATCAGTCCTCCGCCGCCGTAGAAGACCGGGCGCTTTGCCTGAGCAATGAGAGCGGCTGCCTGTTCGATGCTGCTCTTCGGCGGCAGTGGCGGCTTGGTGACGGCCGGTGCCGGTGTCGCGGTTCGCGCGACCCTTGCCGGCGCGGATTGCAGGTCCTTGGGGAAATCGATCAGCACCGGACCCGGGCGCCCCGAGGTGGCGATGTGGAACGCGTGACGCACCACGCTCACGACCTCGTCCACGCTGCGTACCTGCGCATTCCATTTCGTGACCGGGCGCGAGATGCCGATGGCATCGCATTCCTGGAACGCGTTCGACCCGATCAGCGGCGTGGCCACCTGGCCGCTGATGCACACCACCGGTATCGAGTCGCACAGCGCATCGAGCAATCCGGTGGTGGTATTGCTCATGCCCGGACCGGAGGTCACCAGCACCACGCCGGGTTTGCCGCTGCTGCGTGCATAGCCTTCGGCGGCGTGCACCGCGGCCTGTTCATGGCGCACCAGTACGTGTCGGACACGGCGATCGGCAAACAGTGCATCGTAGATCGGTAGCACTGCGCCGCCGGGATAGCCGAAAATCACTTCGACGCCGAGCGAAACCAGAGTGTCGACAAGGGCGCCGGCGCCGGACGTCAGGGTGTCTGAGGACATGTTCGGGGTGTCCTTGGTCGGTGGTGGTAGCAGGCAATTTTTCATGTCCTCATGGTACGGGGAAGCGGCCGGAAAAGCTTCCCTGATTTTCTGGTAAATTCCCGTTTTGTCGGAAAAGTTTTCCTTATTCTGGACGATAGCTAGAATGAATCTCAGTAAACACGATTTGGCCATCCTTGCTGTGCTACGCGAGGATGCCCGTTCCAGCCTGCAGGAGATCAGCGCCCGAGTGGGTTTGTCGACGACACCGTGCTGGAATCGCATCAAGAAGATGGAAGCCGAGGGTGTGATCCAGGGTTACACGGTGCGCATCGATCCCGGCGCCATCGGCTTTACGGAAACGGTCATTGTGCAGGTGACGCTCGACAGCCACACCGACGAGACGCTGTTCGAATTCGGCCGCCAGCTGGAACAGATCCCGGAAGTGCTCGAGGCCTATCTGGTATCGGGCGACTACGATTACTACATCCGCATCGCCGTGAAGGACACCCGTGACTACGAACGTCTGCTGCGTGAGAGCCTCTATCGGATTCCCGGTATCCGCCACAGCAAATCAACGTTCGTGCTGCGCACCCTGAAAGACAGTCCGGTGCCGCTTCCGTCGTTACCGGCGGTGAGCAAGCCGTCGAAACGTGGGTCAGTCCCGACTGCGGACGGCCGAAAGCGACGAGGCTCCCCTGGATAAATCAACGTCGAGCCACGCCGTCGCGACCGACGCCGTCGGCACGGCACATCGCAGCGCCGGTGCCGATGCGCGTATCGTCTGCGTGGTCCCCAGCATTACCGAACTCCTGTTCGACCTGGGACTGGGCGCCCGGGTGGTCGGCCGCACCGGCTTTTGTTTTCATCCGAAAGCGGCGGTAAAGAGTGTGCCCAAAGTGGGCGGCACCAAGGACTTCGACCTGGAGAAGATCCGGGCGCTCGAACCGACGCACCTGATCGTCAACATCGACGAAAATCCACGCGAGCGCGTCGAGTCGGCGGCGCAATTCGTTCCCAACGTGGTTGTCACGCATCCGCTCGGTCCGATGGACAACGTCGAACTGTTTCGTTTGATCGGCGCGATCTTCGGTCACCGGCAAGAGGCCGAAGACCTGGTCGGGCGCTTCGAGACCGCCTATGCGGATGCGGTGGAAGCGACCCGTGGGCTGCCGCGCGAGCGCGTGCTCTACGTCATCTGGAAGAATCCGTGGATGACGATTGCACGCGACACCTATATTGCGCGCACGCTGGCGGCGGTCGGCTGGGAGCAGATCGAAGTGGAAGGCGGCGCGCGTTATCCCGAGGTGGATGTGGTGGCGACGCTTGCGTCGGTGGACCGGGTGCTGCTGTCCAGCGAACCCTATGCCTTTCGCCCGAAGGACGTGGCGGAGGTTCAGGCAATGCGCCCGGCAGGCGCACCAAAGGTGTCCCTCATCGACGCGGAAATGACCTCCTGGTATGGCAGCCGTGCCATCGCAGGGATGCGTTATCTGTCCAGGTTGCGGTCCAATCAGGAATTATAAGTATCTGTTTTATATGTAATTCTCATTTCGTTTGCCACAAAATATTGCATTCTGAATTCAGAATGCAATATGCTTGCGCTTTCCTTTTCGCGGGACAGTCCGATGCGCAGGCTGCAACCACAACCGACACTGGTCGATCAGGTCTATGAGGCCATCCTGTCCGACATCTCCTCCGGGAGGTTCGACGGTGAGTCGCGTCTGAAGCAGGAAGAACTGGCGGAGTCGCTGGGNGTGTCGCGCCAGCCGGTGCAGCAGGCGCTGCTGCTGTTGCGCAATCACGGCATCCTGCGCGACGCGCCTGGGCGCGGATTGATGGTGGCGCCGCTCGAAGACGAGTACGTGCGCAACCTTTATGACGTACGCGCCGTGCTCGATGGGTTGGCCAGCGCGAAAGCGGCTGAGCGCGGCAGTGAGACCGCGCGCAGGGAAGGTCCGGCGTATATCAGGCGCGGTCGCGAAGCCGTCGCCAGTCACTCGATCGCGAAGATGATCGCGGCCGACATGGATTTCCATTTCTTTCTCTATGGCTTGTCGCAGAATCCGCTGGTGGCCGAAACCAGTTCAGCTCACTGGAGTTACCTGCGACGCGTCATGGGCGAGGTGTTGCTGCACGGCGAGACGCCGGGCGAGATCTGGGATCAGCACGAAGCGATTCTCAACGCCGTTATCGATGGCGATGCAAAGGAGGCCGAACGTCTCGCCCGCGAGCATATTTCGCATGCATCGCTGACGTTGACCGACCGGCTTGCGGAGCGCCCTCAGCCACCGGAGGTTGCAACGTCAATGGCGCGCCGGCCACGCAAACGCGCCTGAACCTCGACACAAGTCAACTCGCATCCAATTCAATAAACGGTCAGGCCCATGGACGCATCACATTACGGAACCCTCTACGACTCGTTAGTTCGCACGGCCGGGAAATTCGGCGACAGGCCGGCCTATGCCGTGCCGCCAATGCCGGGGCGTGCCTACCATCCCGACGGCTGGGCCATCACCTGGCGCGACACGCTGACGCAAGTCGAGGAGAAACGCCGCGCCTATGAACAGGCAGGCGTCGGTTACGGTCACCGCGTCGCGATCCTGTTCGAGCAGCGGCCGGAGTTCTTCTTTCATTATTACGCGCTCAATGCGCTCGGCGCGGGCATCGTACCGATCAATCCCGATTACCGGGCAGACGAAATTCGCTATGTCGTCGAACACTCGGAAGCCAGTCTGGCCGTCTGTGTCGAGCATCGTCTCGAGGAAATGAAAGCCGTTGCCGGGCAGATCGGCAACGGCTTGCCAGTGGTTTCGTTCGAAAACTTTCCGGCCGAGTTGCCTGCGCCACGGACACCGGCGCTCAACGGAACACCTGATGCGGAGACGGAAGCCGCTCTTCTCTACACCTCCGGCACCACCGGGCGGCCAAAAGGCTGCATTCTCACCAACGAGTACTTCCATACCTTCGGTGCCTGCTATCTGACGATCGGCGGACGGCTGGAGTTTAGTGAGGGGCAGGAACGCCTGTACAACCCGCTGCCGCTGCACCACGCGAATTGCCTGTCGATCTCGGTGCCGGCGATGCTGATCAATGGCGGCTGCCTGATCTTTCCGGATCGCTTCCATGCCAGCACCTGGTGGAAGGATCTCGTCGCCACCCGCGCAACCGCGGTGCAGTTCCAGGGGATCATTCCGAACATTTTGCTCAAGCTGCCGGAGTGTCCGGAAGAGACGCAGCATCAGGTGAGGTTTGCATTGTGTGCGGGAGTAGAGCCCAGCCAGCACGAGGTATTCGAAAAACGGTTCGGTTTCCCGGTCGTGGAAATGTGGGCGATGACCGAGACCGGCCGTCTCATCAGCGACAACCATGAGCCGCGGCAGATTCATACCCGCAGTTTCGGCAAACCGAACCAGTGGGTCGAAGCAATGGCCGTCGATGAGAACGACCGCGAGGTGCCGGCCAACGTGCCCGGCGAACTGGTGATTCGCCACAGTGCGGCAACGCCGCGCAAGGGGTTCTTCTCGGGCTATCTCAAGAATGAGAAAGCGACCGAAGAGGCCTGGAAAAACGGATGGTTTCACACGGGTGATGCCGTCGTGCGCGATGCCAACGGCGTGTTCTATTTTGTCGACCGCAAGAAAAACATCATTCGCCGCTCGGGCGAGAACATCGCAGCCGCCGAGATCGAAGCCTGCGTCACTTCCCATGACAAGGTGAAACAGGTTGCCGTGATCGCTGCTCCGGACGAGGTGCGCGAAGAGGAAGTGATGGCATGCGTCATCGCCAAGTCGCCGGCAGATGTCGCTGACGAACGAAGTCGCCAAACGCTGGCACAGGAACTCTTCGCCTGGTGTTACGAACGCATGGCCTACTTCAAGGCGCCGGGCTGGATACTGTTTGTCGATAGCCTGCCCATGGGCACATCAGCCAAGGTACAGAAGATCCACATTTTCCCGCCGGATACGGATCCGCGCGAACAACCCGGCGCAATCGATCTGCGCCCGCGCAAGAAGCAGAAGAAAACCGCAACGAACTGAACATCGAGGGGCCCCAATGCCACTGCCACCACTGACTTCGACCACATCTGCCGGGGTAATCGCCCGTTTTCTGAAAGCACGCGGCGTCGACCGCATCTTTGCCCTTTGCGGCGGCCACATCATGCCGATGTGGATGCGCGCCGACGCGGAAGGCATTCAGATCATCGACGTGCGTGACGAGCGCGCGGCGGTGTACATGGCGCACGCGTATGGCGAACTGACCGGAAAACTCGGTGTGGCCCTGGTGACGGCGGGTCCGGGCGTCACCAACGCCATGACCGGGATCGCCAATGCCCACGTATCGCGCGCACCGGTGATGGTGCTGTCCGGCTTGCCGCCGCGGCCGCAGGAAAACCGCGGCGCGTTGCAGGATATGGTGCACACCGATCTGGTGCGCTCTATTACCCGTTACGCGCGCACGGTGCGTGAACCGGACCTGGTACTGCAGGAACTGGACGAAGCAGCGTCGCGAGCACTTGGCCACGGCGGCGAACCCGGTCCTGTGTATCTCGATTTCCCGACCGACACACTACGCGCAGAAGTGTCTCCGGCGGTTCAGCTCGACGAGCATTTCCGTCAGAAGTCACGGCCGGTACTGATGCCGAACGAGGATGACGTCGCTGCCGCAGTTGACGTCTTGTGGTCCGCGAAAAAACCATTGGTCATTGGCGGCCGGGGTGTGCGAGGTGCAGTCAACGAATTGCGATCATTTCTCGATAAGCTCGGCGCTGTGTATCTCGATACCGGCGAAAGCAAAGGCTTGTTGGAGGAGGATCACCCAAGCGTGGTCGCGGCGATGCGTGGAAAAGTCATGGGCGACGCCGATGTCGTGGTTACAATCGGCAGGAGACTGGATTTCCAGCTTGCGTACGGTTCACCAGCGGTATTCGGTGACGCGAAATTCGTACGCATCGGTGATGTGCCCGGCGAGATTCGCGACAACCGCCGCGGCGAGGTCGAAGTATTTGCGCAGCCCAAAGCGGCAATGGCTGCGATCGTTGCACGTGCGGGCAGTCGCACGTCCGCGGCGGATCGCGACTGGGCGAACGGTCTGCGAAAAAAGCACGAAGAGCGTGCAATCAAGCTGGCTGACGCGATGAAGGCTGCACCTCCGGACGAGCAAGGCCGGATTCATCCTAACCGCGTGTTGGCTGAGTTGCAGGCGCAACTCGATCGTGATGCGGTGGTGGTTGCCGATGGCGGCGACTTCCTCGCCTTCGCCCGGGTCGGACTGAATGCATCGACCTACCTCGATCCCGGTTCCCTCGGGTGCATCGGTATTGGCACTGCATTCGGGATCGGTGCGAGTCTGGCGTGTCCGGACAAGCAGGTCGTGGTTGCCACCGGGGATGGATCGTTCGGTTTCAACGCAATGGAAATCGATACGGCGGTGCGCCACCATGCACCGGTTCTGATCGTGGTCGCGAACAACGGGGCCTGGCAGATCGAAGTACATGATCAGAACGACACGCACGGCAAGGTCGTTGGAACGAAATTGCAGGTATCCGACTATGCGCAGATGGCACGCGCATTCGGCATGCACGCCGAACGGGTCGAGAAAGCCGAAGACCTGAAGGGCGCGATCGAGCGGGCACTGGCCAACAGGCCGGCGTTGCTTGACGTGGTGGTGTCCCCCGAGGTGCGGTCGTCCGATGCAAAAACCGGACTGGCCTGGGTGCCGGACCTTCAGGCGCTTGGCGCCTGGGACGACGCCGAGCGGCAATGGCGCGGGAAGATGGATTGAATTACCAGACAAATGAATCAAATACAACTTTGCGAGGCTTACCAATGTCGGACAGGAAAACATTGAAAATCGCAGCGTTCGCTGCGTTGACACTCTCGGTAGTCGGGGCATCTTTCTTGGTTTCCGCCGCCGACGGTGAGGCTGAGCTGCTGGCTCGCGCACAGGCGATGTTCAAGCCGTTACCCGAAACCGCGCAGACGCCGGATCGTCCGGTCACGCCGGCCCGGGTCGAGTTGGGACGGGCGCTGTTTTTCGAAACGCGCGTGTCCAGTGACGGCAAACAAAGCTGTGCACAGTGTCACCAGCCGATGTTCCACGGTACCGACGCGCTGGCCGAGTCGATTGGCAACCAGGGCAAACGGATACCGCGCAATGTCCCGACGGTGCTGAATACTGCGTTGCAGTTTTCTCAGCATTACGGCGGCAACCGCGTCGACGTCGAGGAACAGGCAGTCAAGGCGTTACCCTCCGGGCTGGCCTACGGCAACGCCGACCTTGCCGAAGCCGAAGCGCGCCTGCGCGCCATATCCGCTTACCGGCCGATGTTCGAGAAGGCGTTCCCCGGCGAGGCCGAGCCGGTGACCGCAGCGAACTGGGGCTTGGCGATCGGCGCCTACGAGCGCACCTTGCTGACGCCGGCTCCGTTCGACCGCTATCTCAAGGGCGATACGTCGGCGATTGGCTCCAATGCGAAGCGTGGGCTCGAGAAATTCATGAGCTATGGATGCTCCGGATGCCACGGTGGCGTTGTCCTCGGCGGGCAGATGTTCCAGAAATTCGGTATCACGCAGAATTACTGGGAACTCACCGGCAGCACGGAAAAGGAACTGTTCAAGGGCCGCGACAAGGGCCGTTTCCACGACACCAAGGACGAGGCCGACGCGTTCATGTTCAAGGTGCAGCAATTGCGCAACGTCGCGGTCACGCCGCCCTATTTTCACGACGGCTCGGTCGCGACGCTGCCCGAAGCTGTTCGCATCATGGCGAAACTGCAACTTGGCCGCGACCTGAACGATGCCGATGTGTCGGACATCGTCGCCTTTCTCGAAACACTCACCGGTGAAATGCCGGAGAACTTCGTTAACGCACCGGTGCTGCCGATTGCGCCATTCCTGAACTAGAGTTCGCCTGTTTGCCGATTCAAATCAGCGGCAGAGAGCGCGGTTCTCGCTAAACGAGGCCCCGTCAACTGACGGGGCCTTTACATTGATGCCATAGGCATGATAACTGGGCAGGGGATGGGCTTAACCGATGGCCGACCAAGGCGCTAAATCGGTGGTGATGAGGATGAAAATGCGGGCAGATTTGAGGTAAGTGGCGCCAATATCAAGCGTGCGCTGGTGCAATTTTCGTCGGAGACTTGACCGGGGATAGTTCTAGAACCTCGTTTATACGTCCTATACTCCTTCAAGGCGACCGCGCGCGGGAGAGTTCGATGATGAAGAATAGGTTGGGATCAATCGCGCTGGTGTTGAACTGCTTGTTGCTTTATGCCGGAAAAGCCTGGTCCGCCGACCCGACGAGTCCGGTGCAAGGTACATGGCAACTTGTTTCATATCAGACCACGCGATCTGATGGAACGACGACAGATCTGTACGGGCCAAATCCGCTGGGCGTATTAATCTACAACGCGAGCGGCCACATGTCCGTGCATTTGTTGAAAAGAAACCTGAGGCAATGCGGCACAATCGATCGGCGCAAGTGCCCGGATGCGGAGGCCCGACTTGCATTTGACAACTATGCGGGGTACTGGGGCCGCTACGAAGTGAATTAGGCCGACCGCGTCGTTATCCATCATATGGGGGGAGCATCCTGGCCGGATTACATTGGGACTTCGCAGAAAAGATTCATAGACATTTCGGACGATCGACTTACGATAACGACGCCACCGTTGAAGATCGGCGGTGTCGGGAGCGTCGGCGTACTGGTCTGGAAGCGGATGGATTAGGCGAGGTCGTCGGCCGCCATCGGTAATCAAAGTTGGTGCGTTGAAAATAATCAGTGCTTGTCGGGCACGGGTTCTCAGTGAGGCCCAGTCCCGCGAGCGTTATTTTTGCAGTGCGTGAAGGGGAGGCGTCGTGCAACACATTCTTGTCTACTCTGATTCTCTGTCCTGGGGCATCGTTCCGACTACGCGCAAGCGCCTGCCGTTCGACCAGCGCTGGCCGGGGGTTATGGAAATCGCGCTGACGACCGCTGGCGCGAAGGTTCGCGTCATCGAAGACTGCCTGAATGGTCGCCGCACCGTCTGGGACGATCCTTACAAGGCGGGACGAAACGGCTTCGTAGGGTTGGCGCAGCGCATCGAGATTCACTCGCCCTTGTCGCTGGTCGTGTTGGCGCTCGGCACCAACGATTTCCAGTCGATGCATCCGCACAATGCATGGCAATCGTCGCAGGGCATTGCCGCGCTGGTGGGCGCGATCCGGGGCGCTCCGGTGGAACCGGGCATGCCGATACCGCCGATCCTGGTGATGTGCCCGCCGCTGCTCGCCACGCCAAAGGGTCCGATCGCGCCGAAGTTCGAAGGCGGCGACAGGAAATGCGCCGGACTGCCCGACGCATATGAGAAGGTTTGCAAGGAGCTTGACTGCCATTACTTCGACGCGAACACTGTGACCACGTCCAGCAAGGTCGATGGAGTGCATCTCGATGCGGACCAGCATCTGACGCTCGGCAAGGCACTGGCGAAGGTCGTCGCGCCGCTTCTGTAAATAGGCGCACGCCAAGCCCCCGGCACCGCGCGCACTCGTTGACGGGGGCACGCGGATGCCGCATGTCAGGGCGACAACGGAAACCTCCGGGGCGAAATCCAGCGTTCGGGCCAATAACGATGCTTCTGCTTTTTTTGTACACTGGCCGGAGAACACTAGCCACTATTCAGGAGTCTGGAAATGAAACTCGCAACCGCAATTGGTCTGATATCGATATTTATTCTTGGACTTGCCGGCTGCGAAACGCCGGATGCCGGCGGTGGCCGCAAGGTCGTTGCGTCTGGCAAGGAGGATGTCGATCTCAATGCGGTGCCGGCCGAGGTCATTGCATTGGTAAGGGCATCGCAGCCCGAGTTGAACGTGAGCGAAGCGGAATACGAAACGCGAGACGGCAACGAGTACTACGATGTAGGCGGCACCATGCCGGATGGCAGCGAGCTGGAACTGGACATCACCAGAATCGACGGCGTCTGGACCGTCGTGGAAACGCAGCGCGATATCGAGATGGCGTCAACGCCTGATGCAGTCGCCCAAGCGCTCCAGAGCAAGGTCGCGGGTTGGAGTCCCGATCGGATCATTGAGAGCGATCAGGGGGATGGCGTCGTGATCTATGAGTTCTTCGGCAAAGACGGCGCTGGCGAGGACACGAAGATCGAAGTCAAGTACGAAGGCGGGCAGGCAGAAGTGCTGGTCGATGAGTGGTTGCACTAGGGGCGCTGAAGATTCACCGGTATCACTTCTGTTGTTGTGATGAAGAAAGAATGGAGTCGCTCCAGGCTGTCGCGTATAACTTGAGCGCATTTCCCCGACAACCGGCCTTCGTGTGTTTCGTTACCGGAGATGGAAACGAGCCGTCATGAAAGTACATTCATTGGGTCATGTGGTGATCAAGGTGCGCAACCAACAACGCGCCGAGGCGTTCTATCACGGCTTGTTGGGGATTCCCATCGCCGCGCGATATCCCGGGATGTCTGCGACCTTCTTCACTCTGGGCAACCATCATGACCTTGCCGTCATTGCGGTCGGCGATGATGCCGAGAGCCCGGCCGCGAAGTCGGTGGGATTGGCGCACGTTGCGTTCAAGATCGGCGACAGTATCGACGAGCTGCACGAAGCAAACACGCGCCTCAAGGCCGCGGGCCTCGAAGTTTCGGCATACGATCACACTGTGTCGAAGTCGCTCTACGTCAACGATCCGGACGGTAACTGTATCGAGCTCTACGTCGATATCTCCGACGCCTGGAAGCGGGACCCGCGACTGGTCGCGAGTTCCGCTCCCATGGAGCTGTAGTTTGCCCCAGGGAGGGACTATGAAGTTGCCCGGAGCAACAGGGGACTGACCACGGTTGTCTGCGATGTGCCAGAAGTCCGCCGCGCATTGGACGGCATTGTGGTGGGCAAGACAAACATGGATTGTTGTCGACGCATTTAGACGGAGAGAATCGCAATGAGCAGGATCGAGCGTGTCGAAGTGATGCAAGTCGACCTGATACCGAAGGTCGTGCGCACGGACGCGATTCAGGCGTTTACCAAACAGGAAACGCCGATTGTGCGCATCACAACGGACGACAATGTCGTCGGTATCGGCTACGCCTATACGGTTGGCACCGGAGGCAGCGCAGTGGTGAGAATGATCACCGATGAGCTTGCGCCAATGCTGATCGGCCGCGATCCCGCCCTGATCGAGCAGATATGGAAGGACTCGTTCTTTTTCCTTCACGCCAATGCCGTCGGCGCGACGGTCAGCCTGTCGCTGGCGGCGATCGACCTGGCGTTGTGGGACATTCGCTGCCAGAGGGCCGGCGAACCGCTTTGGCGCCTGGCCGGGGGTGCGCAGGAGCGAGTGCCGTTGTATTCGACCGAAGGCGGCTGGCTGAACCTGACCGCTGAAGAACTGGTGGACAATGCGCTCGAAGCAAGGGAGCAGGGTTATCTGGGTTGCAAGGTCAAGGTCGGCAAGCGCAACGCCATGGAAGATGTCGTTCGGCTGCAGGCGGTGCGCGAAGCGGTGGGTTTCGACTTTGCCGTAATGGTTGACGCCAATCAGGCCTTCACGGTCGCCGAAGCGATCCGCCGCGCAAGCCTGTTCGAACCGATGAATCTGGAGTGGTTTGAAGAGCCGATGCCGGCGGAAGACATGCACGGCCATGTGCGGCTGTCGGCATCGACATCGTTGCCCATTGCGATCGGGGAATCGCTATACCACCCCAATCATTTTCGTGAGTATCTGGCCAGCGATGCCTGCTCCATCGTGCAAGTCGACGTGGCGCGCATCGGTGGCATTACGCCATGGCTCAAAGTGGCGCATCTCGCCGAGACCTTCAATGTCGCGGTGTGCCCGCACTATCTGATGGAAATCCATGTCAGCCTGTGCGCGGCGGTGCCCAACGCGCAATGGGTCGAATACATTCCGCAATTGACCGATCTGACGACCGCAACCATGCGGTTCGAGGACGGCCATGCCTATCCGCCGGATGCTCCCGGCCTTGGCATTGCATGGAACATGGAAGTCATTCGGGACCGAATGGTGGCGGGTTCGTACGCGGATATCCGCAATCGAAAGAGTTGATCGCCAGCGGGCGATGCCATGACGCCGGGTAAGTGCAATGCTTGCGCCGTCGCAAACAGCAAGCGGCAGTAAGGTCTGACATTCGCACCAAACCAGGGGTGAACCTCTTGCGTTACCGAAATGTCTTCGCCCGAGCAATTCGGCATTTACTGTTCGTTTGGGGCAGCCCATTCGACATTTCCGAAATTTTCACTATGGCTCGGAGCGCAACACCTCAGTCTCGCTGAAGTCTATGCGCGCGTGGCCGTGAACGCTGCCTCGTTTCGGGCGAGCGCCGGCGAATCGAAGCAAGGCACCTGATGATGCTGACTGCCGTGGTCGATACGTGTGGAGCTGTTGACGTGCGTCAACAGCCTCATTCGCCAAGGAATCTAGAGTTTGCATCCCGATGTGCCGCAACCAAATGCATCCTCGACCGCAGCATCGTTTGGCGGCACGGAACAACCACTTGGCAGGACCCTGTTTCATGATCAAGCGGCGCATTTCGCCACTCAAGCTCACTTCCGTCCTTTTCGTTCTGTTGGCTGGTGTTGCTACCATCCTCGGCTCCGGCGGC
>LJTS01000063.1 GCA_001304425.1 Betaproteobacteria bacterium SG8_40 | reverse complement strand
GCGGCCTTTTTACAATATGGTGGTTGCCGACTCGCGCAATGCGCGCGACGGGCGCTTCATCGAGCGGGTCGGGTTTTACGATCCGAAGGCGCCTGAAGGGCGCGAAGGATTGCGCGTCGACATGGAGCGGCTTGCTTACTGGCAGGGTAAGGGGGCGCAGTTGTCGGATACGGCTGCCCGTCTCGTAAAGCAATTTGGCAGTAAGGCCTCCTGACGAAATGATCGTGATGGGGCGCGTCAGCGCTCCATTCGGTGTCAAGGGTTGGGTCAAGGTGCAGCCCTATACCGAATCAGTAGACAGCCTCTTTCGTTATCCCGAATGGTGGCTCGCTTCAGCGGGCGGATGGGATGCCATGAAGGTCGACGAGAAGGCAGTCCACGGGCAAGTCCTGCTGGTGCGTTTCGCGGGAATGGATGACCGGAATCGGGCAGCGACGCTTAAGGGCAGGGATGTCGCGATTCCGCGACACCAGTTACCGGATGCTGATCCAGGCGAATATTACTGGGCGGATCTGATAGGGCTGGGAGTAGAGAATACGCATGGGCAGTCGCTCGGTCATGTTGAGCGACTGTTCGAATCCGGAGCGAATCCGGTGCTGGTGGTGAGGGGCAACAGGGAACGCCTGCTGCCTTTTGTGGATGCAGTGGTGAAGCAGGTCGACCTTGAGGCGGGAAAGCTCCTGGTGGAATGGGAACTGGATTACTAGTTGCCCGATTGCCGGGAATGGTTATCCAGGCCACGGTTGTCAGAGGTGCCTGAATGATGAAGCGCTTCGATGTGGTGACGCTGTTCCCAGGCATGTTCGACGCGCTGACGGAGCATGGCATCACGCAGCGAGCGCGGGAACGCGGGCATTTTGAACTCGTGCTTTGGAATCCGCGCGAGTTTGCGGTGAATGCCTACCGCAGCGTGGACGACAGGCCGTATGGCGGCGGGCCGGGTATGGTCATGCTGGTCGAGCCGCTTGTGAAAGCGCTTCGGGCGGCAAAAGCGCGCCAGATGAGCTGCGGCGTGCGCCATAGTCGTGCCGTGTACCTGTCCCCGCAGGGAAGGCGGCTCGATCAGGCGTTGGTGGACGAACTGTCGGAAGCCGACGGCCTGGTGTTGTTGGCGGGGCGTTACGAAGGCGTCGACGAAAGGCTCATCGAGCTGGAAATCGACGAAGAGGTTTCGATTGGAGACTTTGTGGTCTCCGGGGGCGAGTTGCCGGCGATGGTGATGATCGACAGCATCGTTCGTCGCATCCCGGGCGTGCTGAACGATGATGAATCGGCGGCACAAGAGTCGTTTGTGGACGGGATACTGGATTGTCCCCATTACACGCGGCCCGAGGTGGTTGACGGGTTATCTGTGCCACCGGTGCTGTTGTCCGGGAACCACGCCGAAATACGGCGTTGGCGGTTGAAACAGGCACTTGGAAGGACATGGCGGCGCAGGCCCGACCTGCTCGCAGGAATACGGCTCAACGCCGAGCAGGCGATGTTGCTGGAGGAATACCAGGCCGAATACGGCGAGGCGGAAAAGACAGGAACAGGAGTGTAAGAGATGAACTTGATCGCGAAACTGGAACAGGAAGAAATCGAACGGTTGGGCAAGACTGTGCCGGACTTTTTCCCGGGCGATACCGTCGTTGTGAGCGTGAACGTTGTTGAGGGCGAGCGCACGCGTGTTCAGGCGTTTGAAGGTGTGGTGATTGGAAAGCGCAACCGCGGACTCAATTCCTCGTTTGTCGTACGCAAGATATCCTCCGGTGAAGGCGTCGAGCGCACTTTCCAGACTCACTCACCGTTGATCGCCGGAATCGAAGTCAAGCGCCGTGGTGCCGTACGCCGCGCCAAGCTCTATTATCTTCGCGATCGTTCCGGCAAGTCGGCCCGTATCCGCGAAAAGCTCAGCATGTCCGGCAAGCGATCGCAAGCCGACAACGGCGCAACCGAAGCGCCCGCCGATGCTGAAGCCGGGCAAGAGAACACGGCAGCCGAATAAGCAGCGGCCGGGCAAGGCGCGCCCTCGGGTGCGCTGCGCTGCTCGAAGAATGGCGACCGGAAGGTCGCCATTTTTTTGTCTGCGGTCTGTCCCGGATCATGTGCGGCTTTGGCGCACACGTATTGTCAGTGCATGCGTGGCGCGGAATATTCGCTTGCTACAATGCGGGGGCGCGCCTGATGCCGACCAGGGTGTGATGGCTTCGGTCTGACTGCGCGCAATCTCTGGATGTCTCCTTTGACGAAAGACGGTGAGGTCACTGGTATGAGCCTGCGTAATCTTGTTGCGGCTTGCGGAATGGTGTTTTTATTTGCGGCCGGTTGCGGAGAGAAGCAGCAGATGCTGTCGATTACTACCGGCGGCACCGGCGGCGTGTACTACCCGCTGGGCGGTGCGTTGGCAAATGTCCTTTCCAAGAAAATGCCTGGCTTCCAGGTGACCTCGGAGGTGACTGGCGGATCCGTGGATAACCTCAAGCTGGTTGGCAACGACCAGGCCGACATGGGATTCGCAATGGTCGACGCCGCTTTTGACGCTCTGAATGGGCGTGATCGTTTCGACGGCAATCCGCTGCCGATCCGCGCGCTCGCCGTGCTGTACCCGAATCGCATGCATGCCGTGACGGTGCAACAAACAGGGATACGGGAATTGAAAGACCTGTCGGGCAAGCGCGTATCGGTCGGCTCGCCCGGCAGTGCCACCGAAGTGATGGCAACGCGCATCCTCGAAGCCTATGGCATCGACCAGTCGGTAGAGCGCGAACGCCTGTCGGCGGTTGAGTCGGTGAATGCGCTCAAGGACGGGAAAATCCAGGCGTTCTTTTTTGCCGCAGGCATTCCCACCGCGGCGGCAACCGATCTGGCGGCCACGCCGGGATTGACCATACAGTTGCTCGACCACGCCGATGCAGTGCCGAAGATGAACGCGAAATTCGGCCCCCTGTATGCGCCCGGCATCATTCCGAAAGAAACCTATCCCGGGATGGTTGCCGATGCGAAGAACGTGGATGTATGGAACGTGATGTTTGCCAGCGCCAGCATGCCCGATGAACTGGTGCGCGAAGTCCTTGCGATCATGTACGACAATCTTGATGCGCTAGAGAGCGTGCACAAGGACGCAAGCCAGATTCGAATCGAGAATCAGGCGCTCAGGATTTCACCGATTCCTTACCATCCCGCTGCAATAGAGTTCTATCGCGAGCGCGGCGTGACTGCGGAACATGCGAGCTGATTCGAAGCTGACGGAACAATGAGCGAAGTACAGACAAGCGCGCAACGACTTGTCGAGGAGGAGGAGGGCAGCGCCGATTCACTGCAGGGTTGGGCCCGGCAGGCCGTCATGGTGCTCGCAATTGCCACGTCGCTGTTCCACCTTTACGCCGCCTACGAAGTGGTTTCCGCTCCTGTATTGCGCGTTGCTCACGTCTCCCTGATTCTGTCACTGTGTTTCCTGACCTTTCCGTTTGCCGCGCGGTTTCGCGGCCGCATCGCCTGGTGGGACTGGCTGCTGATGGCAGCGAGCGTCAGTGTCGCCGTTTATCTCATCTCCGGGGGCGACGCTCTATACGATCGCGCGACTTCACCGAACTCTGCCGATCTTGTCGTCGGGGTGGTCGCCATCGCCCTTGTGCTCGAAGCAGTCCGGCGGGCATCGGGCTGGATCATGCCCGTCGTGGTCGGCGCCTTTCTCGCCTACGCCATGCTGGGCGCCTATCTTCCCGCGCCATGGGCGCATCGCGGTTACGATCTCGGGCGCATCGTCGGCCACATGGTCATTACCCTTGAGGGCATCTACGGTTCGGCGGTGGATGTTGCTTCGACGTTGATCATCATGTTCACCATTTTCGGCGCATTCCTTGCGACTTCCGGCGCCGGGCGTTTCTTCATTGATTTCTCGATAGCGGCAATGGGGCGTTCACGTAACGCCGCTGCGCGCAGCGTGGTCTTGTCCTCTTTCCTGCTCGGCGGTGCCTCGGGTAGTGGCGTTGCCACTACGGTGACCATCGGATCGGTGGCGCATCCGATGCTCACCAAGGCCGGTTATCCGAAGAACGAGGCGGGCGGGCTGTTGTCGGCGGGCGGGCTTGGCGCCATTCTGTGTCCACCGATTATGGGAGCAGCGGCATTCCTGATTGCCGAGTTTCTCAAGATTCCATATCTCGAAGTGTTGCGGATGGCAATTCTGCCCGCCTGCCTTTATTACCTGTCGCTGTTCTTTATGGTGGATATTGACGGACGGCGTTTCGGCAAGGGCGCAGTCGCGCAGGAGACCGCCGGCAACGTCTGGTATCACCTCGCGCGGCATGGCTATTTCTTTTTGCCGCTGGTGGCCATTGTCGCGATGCTGCTCAATGGTTTTTCACCCATCATGGCTGTGTTCTGGGCAATTGTCGTCGCCTATGCGGTCAGTTTTATCCGCCGTGATTCGAGGCTCAATCCGCCGCGCCTGGCCCGGGCGCTGGCTTCGGGATCGACCGGCGTCGTCAACGTCGCGGTGACCTGTGCTGCTGCCGGTATTATCGTCGGCGTTGTTTCCTTGACGGGGCTGGGGCTGAAATTTTCCTCTATCGTGGTTGGTTATGCAGGGGGCAGTCTTTTCCTCACGGCGTTATTTACCGCGCTGGTCGTGTGGGTCGTCGGACTGGCGGTGCCGGTTACCGCGTCCTACATCATTTGCGCCGTTATCGCGGCGCCGGCGCTGACCCAGGTGGGTGTTCCTGACTATGCGGCGCACATGTTCATTTTCTATTACGCAGTCCTGTCGGAAGTCTCGCCGCCGACCGCGCTGTCACCGTTCGCCGCCGCGGCAATCACGGGCGGCAATCCGTATCGCACGACATTGCAGTCATGGAAATACACTCTTCCAGCATTCATCGTACCGTTCATGCTGGTGCTGAGCCCCGCCGGTACCGGGCTGCTGCTCAAGGGCGAACCCGCCTCGATCGCGCTGACTGTAGTCACGGCAGCTATGGGAATTCTCGGCCTTGCCGCCGGCGCCCAGAACTGGTTGCGCCAGGAAACCCAATTGCATGAGCGCCTAATGCTCGCCGTAGGCGGTTTGTTGCTCACCTATCCCGCCGTGTCGACGGATCTGGCTGGATTTGTCATCATGGCGATCGCGGGAGGGTTGCATTGGTTGCGTACAAGATGACACCGCATGATTCGACGGCACATTTCGATGCCCTGCACCGGACGCCGTTCGCCGTGCTCGGCATCAGCACTGACGGGGGAGCAGTCACCGGCATCGACTACTTGCCGACGGACGTCAGGACGCGGGAAGCCGCAAACGCGCTGGCTCGCGAGGGTGTCCATCAGGTCGAGCACTATCTTGCGGACGCAAGGTTCGAGTTCGATCTTCCGCTCAAGGTCCAGGGCAGCGAATTTCGCAAACGGGTCTGGGAGGTCATGTGCTCGATTCCCGCCGGCCAGACATTGACTTACGGTGACGTTGCGAAACGGCTTGATTCTGCAGCGCGGGCGGTCGGCGGTGCTTGCGGCGATAACAGAATTCCGCTCATCATTCCCTGCCACCGCATCGTTGCACGAAACGGTATTGGGGGGTTCATGCACGCCACCGGCGAACACGAACTCAACATCAAACGCTGGTTGCTCGCGCACGAAAGTGGCGCCGCCAACCGTTAGCGTTCCCGGCATGAGTAACAATGCCGGATTGCTGGACGAGTTTTGCGATGCGCTGTGGCTGGAGGACGGCCTGTCGCGCAACTCGCTCGACAGCTATCACCGGGATTTGAGGATTTTTGCCGAATGGCTCGCCGAGTCGAGGCAGAAGTCTCTGCTGGAAGCCGGGCGCAGTGATCTGCTCGCGTATCTCGCGGCGCGTTTCAAGAACAGCATCAAACCGCGCTCCGCGGCGCGCTTGCTCTCGAGTCTCAAGCGCTTCTATCGCTACTTGCATCGCGAAGGGCGCATCAGCGTTGATCCGAGTCTCGAAATCGAGGCACCCAAACTGCCGAGAAGCCTGCCGGGGGTGTTGACCGAGGATGACGTACAGTCACTCCTCCTCGCGCCCGACGTGCACACCGCGCTTGGCTTACGCGACAGGGCGATGCTTGAAACGCTCTATGCGAGCGGTCTGCGCGTTTCCGAACTGGTGTCCTTGAACCTTGGCCAGCTAAATCGCGACGCCGGGGTATTGCGCGTGCTGGGCAAGGGGTCCAAGGAGCGCCTGGTGCCGGTGGGAGAGGAGGCGCTTGACTGGATCAGGCGCTATCTGGCCGATGCGAGACCGGCGCTGCTTGGCGCGCGAACCAGCGACGCACTGTTTGTAACCGCGCGCGCGCACTCCATGACGCGGCAGGCTTTCTGGAATCTGATCAAGCGCTACGCGGAGGCTTCGGGGATTCGCAAGAAGGTTTCGCCGCACACCCTGCGCCATGCCTTTGCAACGCACCTGCTCAACCACGGAGCCGATTTGCGCATCGTGCAGATGCTGCTCGGGCATACGGACATCTCGACGACACAGATTTACACCCACGTAGCCCGAGAGCGCCTCAAGGAATTGCACACCAGGCACCACCCGCGCGGCTAAAGGAGTCTGATGTTTTCAAGCCTTGTTTTCATCCTCGCCGGTTATCTGATCGGTTCGATCTCGTTCGCGGTGGTCGTCAGCCGGGCGATGGGTTTGCCCAGCCCCCATCAGTATGGATCGTGCAATCCGGGCGCCACCAACGTGTTGCGTACCGGTAGCAAAACTGCGGCGCTTCTGACTTTGTTGGGCGACGCGGTAAAAGGCGGATTAGCGCTATGGCTTGCCCAGCGCATTGGAACGACGATGCTCGATGCGCCGCATCAGATCGGGGAGTTCACGCTCGCGAGCGTGGCGCTCGCCGCTTTTCTCGGGCACTTGTACCCGGTCTTTTTCGGCTTTCGCGGCGGCAAGGGCGTTGCCACCGCGGCGGGGATCCTGGTCGTCATGAATGCGGCGATGGGCGCCGTCATTCTGGGCGTGTGGATTCTGGTCGCCGTTGTAACGCGGTATTCCTCGCTGGCGGCAATTACCGCGGCACTGACAGCGCCTGTGGCGGCATGGGTCACCTTCGGCCAATCGTGGTTCACGCTGGCGGTGTTGTGTATGGCTGCCCTGCTGCTCTGGCGTCACCGCGGCAACATTGCCAAGCTCCGTGCAGGCACGGAAAGCCGTATCAGGCTCAAGCGCGGAGGTGGCGACTCATCGCCCGATGGCCGAAAGTGAGCCCAGTTCCCAGCGCGGACGCACGTTGAAAGGCAGTGCGCCGCGCGCCCCCTGGCTGATTCGCATCGCGCCCGCGAAAGCGATCATGGCGCCATTGTCGGTGCACAGTTCTACCGGCGGATAAAACACCCGAAATCCGGCTTTCTTGCCGGCCGCATCGATGCGCTCACGCAACCGCCGGTTGGCGCCAACGCCGCCGGCCACTACCAGTTGCGACATTGCAGTCTGCGAAATCGCCCGCGCGCACCTGGCCACCAGCACGTCGACGATCGCTTCCTGAAACCCGGCCGCGATATCGGCCTTGTCTCGCATGCTCACTTCTACGGAGTCTGCGCCGAGCTGTTCGGTGAGCGTCGCTACGGCGGTCTTCAGCCCGCTGAAACTGAAGTCCAGATTGTCCTGGTCCAGCATCGGGCGCGGCAGCCTGAAGCGCCCGGGGTCCCCGCTCCCGGCAAGGTGTGCCAGCGCCGGGCCGCCCGGATAGGGCAGTCCCAGCAGCTTGGCAGTCTTGTCGAAGGCTTCTCCGGCGGCATCGTCGCGTGTTTCTCCCAGCAGTTGGTAGCGACCCGGTCCTTCGACCGCCATGAGTTGCGTATGGCCTCCGGACACCAGCAGGGCGACGAAGGGGAAGTCGGGCGCTGGCCTGGCAAGCAGAGGGGAGAGCAGGTGGGCCTCCAGGTGGTGAATGCCCACTACCGGCACAGTCAAGGCGTATCCGAGTGCTGCCCCGACAGAGGCGCCCACGAGCAGGGCGCCGGCAAGGCCCGGCCCTTCGGTATAGGCTATGCCCTCGATGTCCCGCACGGTGCGCCCATGCTCCAGCAGCAGGGCCTTGATCATTGGCAGCAAGCGTCGCACATGGTCCCGCGAGGCCAGTTCGGGCACCACACCGCCATACTCGGCGTGCAGCGCGATCTGGGAGTGGACGCTGTGCCCGAGCAGGCCGGAAACCGTGTCATAGAGCGCGACGCCGGTTTCGTCGCACGAGCTTTCGATACCCAATATCAGCATGTCTTGAGGTTACCGTGGATCTGGCCGCTTTGTTTTGCAAATCAGTTGATTATTGTTAGAATGCGCGCCTTTCGCCAAATCCGGACACCCGCGCGGGGAAACCTGAATATTTATGCCGACCATTCGAGTCAAGGAAAATGAGCCGTTTGAAGTCGCCTTGCGGCGCTTCAAGCGTACTGTAGAAAAGACCGGACTGCTGACCGAGTTGCGTGCTCGCGAGTTCTACGAGAAGCCGACCACGGAACGCAAGCGCAAGCTGGCTGCCGCCGTGAAGCGCCACCACAAACGCCTCCGCAGTCAGGTATTGCCGCCAAGAATGTATTGATAGCAGTCAACGCGCGCAGTAACGCGAACGGTGAGTGGCAAGCGGCCATTCACCGTTTTTTTGTTTCGGGTACCAGCCTCGCACGTCCGCGTTCTCCTGGCGGGAGCGTTTGCGTGGCACGGGCCATCGGGTGAGGAGGCGAGATGAGTCTCAGGGCACAGATCAGTGAGGATATGAAAGCGGCGATGCGTGCCAAGGAAACCTCGCGCCTGTCGGCCATTCGCTTGTTGCTTGCCGCCATCAAGCAGCGTGAAGTCGATGAGCGCAAGGAGCTTGATGACATCGAAATCGTCGGTGTTGTCGAGAAGATGATCAAGCAGCGCCGCGAATCCATCAGCCAGTATGAAAAGGCCTCGCGCGCCGACCTTGTCGAGGTGGAGCAGTTTGAACTCGAGGTGCTGCAAGCCTACATGCCGCAGCAACTCTCCGATGCCGAAATCGATGCCGCGGTAGCGGCTGCGCTGGCCGCATCGGGCGCGCAGGGCATGCGCGACATGGGCAAGGTGATGGCGATACTGAAGCCGCAGCTTTCCGGGCGAGCGGACATGTCGGCCGTATCGACAATGGTCAAGGCCAGGCTGGGCGCGTGAACCTGGATCGCTGACGGGTCATCTGATCGACCACCAAGCGGCCTGATCGACCAGGGGCCCGCGGCCACGGCTGCCTGACCGAATGCACGGTTGGCCGCGGGTTGTTCGGCCAATCTCGCCTATAATCGTCGTGTCGGTTCCGGTCGGCTAACGCTTTCATCCGGAATTGCCAATTCCGGGTTGCACCGCGCATGACAACCCTCTTCGGAGAACACCGGGCACGCAGAAGATGATTCCGCAATCTTTCATCGAGGACCTTCTGGCACGGGTGGACGTGGTAGACGTAGTCGAATCCTACGTCCCGTTGAAGCGCTCGGGCTCGAATTTCTCCGCACGCTGCCCTTTTCACAACGAAAAGACACCGTCTTTTACGGTCAGCCAGACCAAGCAGTTCTATCACTGCTTTGGCTGCGGCGCGCACGGCACGGCCATTTCGTTCCTGATGGAATACCAAGGCATGGGGTTTATCGACGCTGTCAAGGACCTGGCCGCCCGCGTTGGCATGACCGTGCCCGAGCCCTCCGCGCCGAAGGAAAAAGCTGGCGGTGCCGACGAGGATCTGATTGGCGTCGTGGCGCGGGCGGCGCGCTTCTACAAACAGCAACTCAAGGAGTCGGAGAAGGCGATCGGCTATCTCAAGGGTCGTGGCCTGAGCGGCGAAATTGCCGCCCGCTACGGCCTCGGTTACGCCCCCGATGACTGGCAGGCCGACTATGCCAAGTCCACGGCGCTTAGCAAAGCGGGGCTGGTGATCGACGGTAACGAAGGCCGCCGTTACGACCGCTTCCGCGACCGGGTGATGTTCCCGATACAGAATCAGCGAGGCAGCATCATCGGCTTCGGCGGCCGGGTGATTGGCAAGGGCGAACCCAAATACCTGAATTCGCCCGAGACGCCGTTATTTGAAAAAGGCCGGGAGCTCTACGGGCTGGTTCAGGCGCGCGCCGGCATCCGCCAGTACGGCGTCGTGGTCGTTGTCGAAGGCTACATGGACGTCGTTGCACTGGCGCAAGCCGGCGTGGAATACGCGGTGGCGACACTGGGGACGGCGACAACACCCTGGCAAGTGCAGAAGCTGCTCAAGCAGGCCGATCGCGTGGTGTTCTGCTTCGATGGCGACACCGCAGGCCAGCGTGCGGCCTGGCGGGCACTGGAGAACAGCCTTGGGCAACTGGTCGACGGCCGGCAGATCGGTTTCCTGTTTCTACCAGAAGGCGAAGACCCGGACAGTTACGTACGCGCTCGCGGAAAGGAAGCTTTCGAAGCCTTGCTTGCCGCGGCAACGCCGTTGTCCGAATACATGCTGCAGGAACTTGGCTCGCGGGTGAACATGCGCAGTGCGGAAGGGCGGGCCAAGTTCCTGCAGGACGCGAAACCCCTGCTGGCCCAGATCAAGGCGCCGATGCTCTCGTTGGTGCTGCGCAAACAGATCGCCGGGCTCGCTGATGTTTCGCAAGCGGAACTCGATGCGCGTTACGGCATCCAAACGCCGGTAACCTCGAGGGTGCCACGGCGTCAGGTTGCGGAGAAGCCGTCCCTGCTGCGCCACTTGGCCGAAATGCTGCTCGTCTCGCCGGGACTTGCCCGCCTCGCTGACATCGAGCGTTTCAGGGCGTTTGCCGGCATCGCCGTTCCCGAATTCTCCAGAAGCGAGGTCGATCTGGTCGCCGAGTTGCTTGAGATGGGCGTGGACAGTCCCCATGTACAAGCCGTTGTCGAGCGGTTCCGTGGCAAGCCGCTCGAGTCCATGGTAGGGCGGTTCCAGGCTAGCGGACTTCTTGCATGGGAAAGTCGGGAACTGGACGAAGATGCCCTCAAGAAGGCTTTTCTGGGTGCCTGGCAATCGATTGATCAGCGGCTGAGCAAGTCGCGCATTGACGCCTTGCTGGAGAAGAGCCGCAAAGGCAGCCTGTCCGAGGAAGACAAGGCCTTGTACAGAAGTCTGGTTGGCAATGCGGCGGGCGATCACGCGTCGACCGGATGAAGAAAGTCCGCGTCCACGGTATACTCTCCGGTTCTTTTTCGCCGCGGAACCTGGCGCGGCGGCGTCACTGTAAGTTTCAGGCTATTAGGTTTTTCAGATAATTATTAGGGGTCCCAAACACATGGCACGCGTGGCTCGGGAAAAGCGCAGGAAAAAGGACGACAAGCAGGTTTCGGCCCAGCAGCCGCTGGATGCTGAAGCACGCCGCATGCGGCTCAAGACGCTGATCGTGCTCGGTAAGGAGCGTGGCTACCTTACCTACGCGGAGATCAACGATCACCTGCCGGACGACATGCTCGACGCCGAGCAGATCGAAAACATCATCAGCATGATCAACGACATGGGTATCCAGGTCTACGACGAGGCCCCGGATAGCGAGTCCCTGCTGATGACCGAGCCGGCTGCGCCGGTCGCCGATGAAGACGCAGCCGAAGAGGCCGAGCAGGCCCTGTCAACGGTCGATTCCGAATTTGGCCGCACCACCGATCCGGTGCGCATGTACATGCGCGAAATGGGTTCGGTTGAACTGCTTACGCGCGAGGGTGAGATCGAAATCGCCAAGCGTATCGAGGACGGGCTCAAGCACATGGTGCAGGCGATTTCCGCCTGCCCGATGACGATTGCCGAAATTCTCGAACTCGCCGACAAGATCGAACGCGACGAAATGCGCGCGGACGAAGTCGTTGACGGTTTGATTGATCCGAACGCGCCGGAAGAGGACGAAGAGCCCGCATCGCCACAGCAGGTATCGGCCGATCTCAGCGACGATAGCGACGAGGACAACGAAGACGGCGACGAAGAGGAAGAGCCTAGCGAAGAGCAGCAGGCCGCAATCCAGCGAGCCAATCTGCTGCAACTCAAGATGGAGTCGCTGGAGCGCTTCGCCCGTATCCGTTCGCTCAACGCCAAGATGCTCAAGGCGCTCGCGCGCGGCGGCACCAGCGGCCGCGCATATCAAAAGGCGCAGCAGGAAATTTCAGATGAGCTGATGTTGATTCGTTTCGGCGCCAAGCAAATCGAGTTTCTCTGTGACAGCGTGCGACAGGTCGTCGAGGAAGTGCGTACCTACGAGCGGGCGATCATGGATCTGGCGATGGATACGTCGGGCATGCCGCGCGCGCATTTCATCAAGTCGTTTCCGGGTTCCGAGGTTGACCTCGAGTGGGTTGAGCGCGAGCTCGAAGTGCGCAAGCCGTACACCGAGGTGCTGGCGCGATATGCTCCGGACATTACCGAGTTCCAGCGCAAGCTGCTCGACGTTCAGGAGCGGGTTGGTATTCCGCTCAAGGAACTCAAGGAAATCAACCGGCGCATGTCGACGGGTGAAGCCAAGGCGCGCCGCGCCAAGCGCGAAATGACTGAAGCCAACCTGCGACTGGTCATCTCGATAGCCAAGAAGTACACCAATCGTGGTTTGCAGTTCCTCGACCTGATTCAGGAAGGCAACATCGGCCTGATGAAGGCGGTCGACAAGTTCGAGTATCGCCGCGGCTACAAATTCTCGACCTATGCGACGTGGTGGATTCGCCAGGCGATTACCCGTTCGATTGCCGATCAGGCGCGCACCATTCGTATTCCGGTGCACATGATCGAAACCATCAACAAGATGAACCGTATCTCGCGGCAGATTCTGCAGGAGACCGGTCTCGAGCCCGATCCGGCGACCCTGGCCGAGAAAATGGAAATGCCCGAGGAGAAGATCCGCAAGATCCTGAAAATCTCCAAAGAGCCCATTTCCATGGAAACGCCAATCGGTGATGACGATGACTCGCATCTTGGCGATTTCATCGAGGACACCTCAACCATGGTTCCGGTCGAAGCGGCAATCTACACCAGCCTGCAGGACGCGACCAAGGAAGTGCTGGATACGCTGACCTCGCGCGAAGCGAAAGTGCTGCGCATGCGTTTTGGTATTGAAATGTCGACCGACCATACCCTCGAGGAAGTCGGCAAGCAGTTCGACGTCACGCGTGAGCGCATTCGCCAGATTGAAGCCAAGGCACTGCGCAAACTGCGCCACCCGTCGAGGTCCGAGCGGCTCAAGAGTTTCATGGGCAACGAAGGTTGACCTGAACTGTGTTAAAAAAGAAGCCGACCAGATTCCTGGTCGGCTTTTTCGTTGTGCAGACGGTGGGCCTGTAGCTCAGTTGGTTAGAGCAGAGGACTCATAATCCTTTGGTCCTGGGTTCGAGTCCCAGCGGGCCCACCAAGAAAGTCATAAGGCGTCCACCTAACCTCTTGAATCATCCGCCCGATTCGGTCGGCTCGTACCACATGCCCTCGAGCGGCACGGATATCCGGCCTTCTCGATGCCGTCCATGTAGTGTCTGATGAAAGGCTCCTGGAAGTTCCAAAGTCTTAGTATTTCCGCGACCGAATCTGCTGACCAGTCCGTGTTCAACTCTTCGCATTTCGTCCAGTGAGGCTTTGCTTTCTCGGGTTCGTTTAGCTGACCGTAAACCGCAACAAACTTGTACTGCGTTTCGCACAATCCAGGGATGGGATGTCCAAACGCCATTTCTAATGCTTGTTTGTATTCATTCTTTCTGTAGTAATCGTAGTGCCTTGCGGAGTGGTACCAACCACTTGCCGAGACGGGGTTGATGGCATTAGCTTTGTTCACGAGGGATATGCCTCGTTCCCACTGACCTGAGAAAGTAAACAGCATCCCAAGCTGCGCGAATAATTCAGCATCGTAGGGCGCAAGTCTCATTGCCTCCAGTGCCGATCGCTCAAAAGACAGAAGCTGTTTTTGGAAAAAGTATCCAAAAGCCGCGACTCTGAGCGCATTGGGGTCGTTTCCGTTAAGTCGTGCAGCGGCGACAGCGTTCTCCAGAAATTCTTCTGCGGGTGCGGGAGAGTTCTCGAACCGAAAAATCCACCCCATGAGGCGCAGCCATGCGTACTCGTGCCGAGCGCGAGCGTAGTTCGGGGCGAGGGCAATCGCGTGTTCCAGCTGGGCCTTACTGTCTTCATACCACTGCTGCGAATACATCCCGGCTCTCATTTTCAGGATGATCTCGTACGCTTCCATCTGATCCGCGCTTTTTCGGTTCGCTCTACGAATCGTGTCTCTCTGGATTTGGCCGCCAAAACCGCCGGCTAATGTTCCGACGATTTTTCTAGTTACCTCATCCTGTATGTCGAAGATGCTCGAAAAATCGCCATCGACTCGGTCGGCCCACGGATGTGGCCCTGTTATTCCATCAATAA
>LJTS01000079.1 GCA_001304425.1 Betaproteobacteria bacterium SG8_40 | reverse complement strand
AGTCGATATGGCATTGCGCAAACGTGTAATGCCCCGCTATCAGCCCCGGCAGCATGCCCGAGTATGGGGTATGCGTGGTCGGATTCACCACCGTGAGCCGGACATCGGCTTGCGGCCGAAGCGCGAAGCGTCGCATCACCTCGATGTGGCTGTGTCCGCCGCCAATCAGCAGAAGCTTTTTCATCGTTGTTCCGGTCCCGGCTGCCGGGAGAATGAGATGTCGCCATACCATGCCACGCTGCGTGCTCCCGTGTTGTCACTGTCGGTCGCAATCGCAATGCCCGTGATGCGTGGCACCGGCTCGCCGAACGCTTCCCTGAAATCGTCCCTGACATTGCGCTCCACCGAGATCCATTGGCCAGGCTGTCCTGGGCCGCTCGATGCGACTACCATGCGCACGCGATCCGTGTAGGCGCTCCAGTCGGCCGTGCCCGGCGGATCGTCGTTGGCCCATACATAACACAGTGCTGCCAACGGCAGGCGCTCGCCATACAACGCTCGCGCCACGCGGATCGCGACGCGTTCCAGGAAGGGAAGACGCATGATGTCGAAATCGAAAAAGACGTAAACGCGGGCAGGAAAGTCATCGCCCTGCTTGCTGCCGAGAGCGGATTTGTCGTTCGACCCGGCAATACTCCAGCGCCACTGCAGCCATGGCGTCGCGTCGGTGTCGACGTCGACCTCGCGCCCGAGTGCGGACATGGACGAATCGGCTTGCGCCTGCAAGACCGTGACGCCGTCAACGTTTGCAAGCACGTATTCGGTGTGCTTCGGAACGGCGCCGATCTGAACCGGCGCCCATCCGGGTGGCAGATGCGCACCGGGCTGCAGCGCGGAGAAGGCGGCGACCCGGACGCGGCCGTTATCTTCGTCGGCAAGGTTGCGGCTGGCAGCAGCTCCTTCGCCGGCGTTTGCGGTTGTCGCAGCGACTGAAACAAAAACAGCGCTGCCGAGGAGAATCGCGGCTGCGACAAAAATAACGGGAAGGCGCAACCGGCGAAGGCGTTTCACGGGATTGCCTCGAGCAGGCCGGGTTGTTCGCGCAACAGCCGGTCGTAATCCTCCGGACGGTCGATGTCCCAGCGGGGCGCCAGTTCCTGCCAGGTGCAGCCGAGTTCGCCCAGGCGTTCCCGTGTCTGGTCCATGACTTGCGACGTTCCCCATTCAATGTCTTCGAATATGCGGTGAAGGCACGATTGCGTGCGTTGCGCCACCGCGATCAGCACGTAGCCGCCGTCCTCGGCAGGAACGAAGGTGAAATCAGACTCCGTGTGTACCGTCCGCGCGGCGTCACGAAGGTCTTGCGGAGCCAGTGACGGACAATCGCTTCCCATGAGTACCGCGCAGTCATCGGTCTGCAAGGCCTGCGACAGGGCCCGGTGCATGCGCTTGCCGAGCGTGCCGCTTTCCTGCTCGCGCAACAGTATGCCGCGGGCGGCGAAAGCCGCGAACGTCGGATGGGTGCAGTCGGGACTGCACCACAATTCCACCGGACCGATATGGGCTGACATCGCAGTCGCTATCGCGCGCCCGGTCAGCGCCATTTGTAGCCGTGCCGCGCGGTCCGCGCCCAACCTTGGCCAGAGGCGGGTCTTGACCTCGCCGCTGACCGGAGCCCGTGCGAATACCTGAACCCTAGTGCGCATGCTTCACGAAGACGGTCGCGTATGCCAGGCGCTTGCTGGACGGATCAACTTGAGGGAAGGGTCTTTCATCGTTGTCGCGCGTGACTGCTTGCATAGGCTGAAGTTCAGCACAAATCCGGTACCGCATCGCCCGGTTGTCCAACCTGTTTCGCCCATATTCATTTCCCCTGGGAATCGAATTCTTCGTGAAACACGCAGGTTAGCCGTTACGGCCGTAATACCGTTTCGCCAGGTCGGCCGGGTCGGTGCCGAGAAAATAGAGCAGGCGCAGTTTCCACATCAGCACGATGGTACGCACGATGCCATGAATCTCCCAACGGCGCGAGGACGTTGTCAGCCGCTGCCGCAGGCAGACCGGGGGACCGGCCGACTTCAGCTTGCGGCTCATGGCAATGTCTTCCATCAGTGCGATCGGCGGAAACCCGCCAACGGCATCGAACGTTTCCCTGCGTACGAACAGGGATTGATCGCCGGTGGCGATTCCGGTCAGGCGAGAGCGCAGGTTCATCGAGGCTTCAACGACGCGCAGCAGGGGATGCCGCCCCGAGAGGCGCACGTCAAACCGGCCCCATTGACGCTGCTGGCGAGACAGTGCGTCGCCGATGATCTGGTCGGCATGATCCGGCAACTGCGAATCAGCGTGCACAAAACAAAGGATGCTGCCCGTAGCCTTGCGCGCGCCGGCATTCATCTGCGCGGCGCGGCCGCGTGGCGCGGTAATGACGACATCGCTGCCTGCCTCGGCCAACTGCGCTGTCCGGTCTTCGCTGCCGCCGTCGACGACAACGATTTCGCAGGTTTCCCTGCAGCAAGCGCGCAGCGACGCGAGAAAGGTTTCGATGCTGCCCGCTTCGTTCAGAACCGGCACGACAAAAGAAACGGTGGCCGCGGCGGGATTTGCGGGATCAGGTTCTGCCGGACGATGGTCGGGCATGCTTGCCGAAATCGGGCGCCTGAAAGCAGCGTTGCTGTTTTCTGGCGCAGCGACTGTTTCGGTTTCCACGGCTATCTTCAGGCTCCCGCTCAGTTGGAGCTGCCCAAGTCGTTCAATGTCCAATCGTAATCAAGATAACGGACCCGGAGCGAGGCGGTTGCGACGCCTGCCCGGACCTCCGGATCGTTGCTGAGGCTGGCGGCATGCGGTGCGAGCCACGCGGCGACGGAGCCGGAATGTTTCTCGAAATCGCCGCCGTACCAGTCGAAGATCTTCGATACCCAGAGCCCTTTGGTGTCAGCGCGGTTACGGCTGCGGTCGCCCAGGAACCGGCTGACCGCGTCATCGAGTTGTGCGTCGAGGCGAGTTGCAACATAGGCTTCGTTGCGCAGCGCCGGGCAGCCTACGGACGCGCAGTTCACCGCCATGTGGATGCGCGGATCGTCGAAATCACCCGGTTTTCGGATCATTTCGTGTTCGATGTCATCCAGCGAACGTTCTTCACCCAGCAGGGGGAACACGCGCTTTTTCCACGGGCTGCTGAACAGCGTACCGAGATCGCGTATCGATTCGAGCTTAGGATAGCGAGTCAGGACGAAATCGATTGTGTAGGCGTTGTAGGCATTGAGCAGGAACGCCAGTCGTTCGTTGCGGTTAAAGCCCTTGTACTCCTGCGGGGTGACTGCAGCAACTCCAGCCAGGTAGCTTTTGAGAACTGACCGATCCCGTTTGATGCCGGCATAATCAATCTCGCTCGCGTGGCCATTGTTGATCCAGACGACATGCTTTCGCAGCAGCGTTTCCAGTTCGGAGTGGCCGTGATCGAATGCAGCATCGGCATGTGCCGCCGCAAGCAGGAGTGTGCCGGATACAAATCCGAACAGCACGCACGCTCTGGCAGCGCGGCGAAGAAAACCGCAGGAAACAGTCCGTTTGATTCCGTCCGCGGCGGTCAGCCGCGGGTCCACGCGTGATAGCGCTTCAGCCACTGTAGTACTCGCTGCGGTACATGCTCTTTTTTCCAGTTGCCAGCCGCATACTTGTTTGCCTCCGCAAGTGTCGGGTAAATGTGAATGGTCCCGAGGATCTTGTTCAGGCCCAGGCCGTGCCGCATCGCCAGCACAAACTCGGCGATCAGATCGCCGGCATGTTCGCCAACGATGGTGACGCCCAGAATTCTGTCCTTGCCCGGCACCGTCAACACCTTCACCATTCCGTGCGCTTCGGAGTCGGCGATGGCCCGGTCAAGATCGTCAATGCCATAGACCGTGACTTCGTGCGCAATGTTCCGTTCGCGCGCTTCTGTCTCGTTCAGGCCAACGCGGGCGACCTCGGGTTCGGTGAATGTTGCCCAGGGAATGACCGAGTAGTCGGCCCGGAACCGCTTGAAATTGCCGAACAGCGCATTTACCGCGGCGTACCAGGCCTGGTGGGCGGCGGTGTGGGTGAACTGGAACGGGCCGGCGACATCGCCGCAGGCGAATATGTTCGGGTAGATGGTTTGCAGGAATTCATTGGTTTCAACGGTGCGCGCCTTGTCGGTGCCGATGCCGAGTTCTTCGAGACCGTATCCCGTCGTATTGGCGATCCTGCCGACTGCCACGAGAATCGCATCGAAGGGTATGCGCACCTCGCCCTCGGGACCGTCGCACAGGAGAATCTTGTCGCCGTCCTCGACGGTGACCTGCTGCGCCCTGTGGTTCACCAGCACCTTGACGCCGTCGTCGCGAAAACTGCGCATCACGGTGTCGGAGACTTCCGGGTCCTCGCGGATCAGGATTCTTGGCAGCATTTCGACCTGGGTGACTTTCGAACCCAGCCGCGCGAAAGCCTGAGTTAATTCGCTGCCGATGGGACCGCCGCCGAGGACGACCATGCGCGCCGGCAACTCGCGCAGTTGCCACACCGTGTCCGAGGTCAGGTAGCCGGCCTGGTCGAGCCCGGGAATCGGCGGCACGAAAGGACGCGCGCCGGCCGCAATCACGATCGATCTGGTCGTCAATCGCTGCGTGCCTTGAGGTGTCGTGATCTCCACTTCCCAGGGCGAAACGATTTTTGCGTCACCTTGCAGGCATTGCACACCGAGTTCCGTGTAGCGCTCCACCGAGTCGTGCGGTTCGATATCGGCGATCACCTTGCGTACACGCGCCATCACGTCGCTGAAATCGAAGGAGGCTGCGGCATCGCGAATGCCGAATTCCCTCGAGCGCTTCACGTGCGACAGGAACTTCGCTGACCGGATCAGCGCCTTGGACGGGACGCAGCCGGTGTTGAGGCAATCGCCTCCCATCTTGTGGCGTTCGACCAGAGTGACTTTGGCCTTGACCGCCGCGCCGATATAGGCCGTAACAAGGCCGGCCGAACCGGCGCCAATGACCACGACGTTGCGGTCGAAGCGCGCCGGCTTCTCCCAGCGCGCATATACACGCCGGGCCTTGACGCGGTCCACGATCTTGCGCGTGACGAGGGGGAACAGGCCGAGAAGGGTGAATGATGCAATCAATCCGGGCGACAGAATCCCGTCCAGAGAATCGATGCGGGCAAGCTGGGTGCCGGCGTTGACATAAACAAGGGTGCCGGCGAGCATCCCGAGCTGGCTGACCCAATAGAAGGTGCGGGTTGCCAATGGCGTCAGCCCCATCACCAGATTGATGACGAAGAAGGGAAATATGGGCACCAGCCGCAGCGTGAAAAGATAGAAAGGCCCGTCTTTCTCGATGCCGTTGTTGATCGCTTGCAGTTTTTCCCCGAAGCGGGATTGCACCATATCGCGCAACAGGTAGCGGGACACGAGGAATGCCAGGGTGGCGCCAATGGACGAGGCAAACGAAACGATGACGGTGCCCCACAACAAGCCGAAGACGGCGCCGCCCGCCAGTGTCATGATCGCCGCGCCCGGCAAGGAAAAGGCCGTGACCAGCACGTAAATGGCGAAGTAGATGCCAGCCGTTGCGAGCGGGTTGGCGTGAAAATACGCATCGATCGTTGCCTGCTGCGCCTTGAGGCTTTGCAGGCTCAGGTAATCGGAGATCGCGATACCCTGGGTCTTCGCGACCAGCAGCAGTGCCACAACGGCCGCAACCAGCACGACGACTACAACCGGTTTGCTTTTGCGCCCACTTCCTCGGGTGCTGCGGTTGCCAGCCATTTTTGTGTTCACTTTGTTATTCACTGTCTCGAAGTGGAGGCTTAACAGGCATGCTGCGTGAGTTGCGGTTCGGGGACGATCCCGAGGGCCATCTCCACCGAGAAGTCCGGGCCGTGGAGAATACGCGAACAATATGCGTCATGGGCCGCAGTGCCCTCAGGCCAGTCGGCCAGAAACTGGTCGACAAAACAGATGTGATCGTAGTGCAGTTTGATCGCGTCGATAAACACGCCACCGATGCGTGTGCCGTAGAGACGCAAGGTCGGAGGGCACGGCCGGATTGAAATGCGCGTCGCGACCCCGTAATGCGTGCCTGCGAAATTCGGCATGCCGGCAGCGCCGTTATTGATGACGGCGAATTCGCGCCCGGCGCTCCTCAGTTTGCGCAACGCCGGCAGGCAGGTGTGGCTGCTTGCAAACACATCCACATTGGCCTGCTCGAAAATTCCCGTCAGGTCCGCTGGGCTGTCTGGTGAATGCAAGGCCGTGTGGCCGAACTCCCATCCCGACAGGGAGCGGGCGTCGCCGTGAACGATGGCGATCCGGAGGTCTCCGACCGCGGCAACGAGGTGCATCGGCAAGGCCATCAATTGCCCGGTCAGTTGCGGAAACGGCGACGCGATCTGGCGCAGGCGTGACATGACGGCATTGGAGTGTTCGACCTGTGCGTCGTCGATCTCCGGCGGGTAGGCGCAGCCGCAGCCGGCATCGGGATCATCCGATTGCAGTTCGGTCTCCACGTTGCCGCGGAGCGCGACATGCCGCAGCACCTGCGAATTGATCGACGAAAACGCTGCCGGGTTGGCGTTGAACCAGTTGAAATCACCGTTGAAAACGAGCGACGCCTCCGGTTCCAGCAACCGGTGCAGCAAGTCCAGCGCGGCGAGGTTTCCGTACAGTCCGCCGGCAATCACCAGGGTATCGGCATTCAGCTCCTCGGCGCGCGCAAATTCGCGCGGCGCGTATCGGTAGTGCAGGGGGCAGCTGCGGCCGGAGTCAGACATGCGGTTTGCTGCCTTCAAGCTGCATCGAGTGCACCGCCGCAACTCGACCCCTGTCCGGCGGTACAACCGAAACAGTGATCTCGAACCACGATCGGTTTTCCGGCGAGATCCTGTCCGATCAGTTCCTCGAGACGGGGCTTGCGCCTGTTGCCATGAACCAGTCCGAGGTCGAGCATCTGGTTGAAATCGCAATCGTAGACAAAGCCCTGCCAGTCGACGGATATCATCGTGCGGCACATCACTGCATGCAGGTTTTCTTCGCGGTACGAATCACGCAGGGTGCGCATGTAATCATTGAATTGACCCTTCGAGATCAGCGTGCTTCCAAACCGCTGTATCGGCATGTTGGTCAGTGTAAACAGCGCATTGAACTGCACGCCATACTCATCCAGGAGATGTTTCTTGTACTGCCGTTCCAGCTCGTACTGAGGCGGCGGCAAGGACGGCCCCTGCGGGTTGTAGACAAGGTTAAGGGTCAGGCCGGAATCGGAATCGCCGTAGCCGAGGCGGTTCAACGTACGCAGCGCGCGGATGCTCCTGCCGAACACGCCATTGCCGCGTTGGCCATCCACGTTTTCCTCGAGATAGCAGGGCAGCGACGCGACGACCTCTACCTGATGCATGGCGAGGAATTGCGCAAGGTCTTGCTGCCCGGGTTCTTCGAGGATGGTGAGGTTGCAGCGGTCCATGACCTTTACGCCAAGTCGGCGGGCCTGCCGGACGAGATCGCGAAAATGCGGGTTCAGCTCGGGCGCGCCCCCCGTCAGGTCGAGGGTCCTTACGTCGGAAGCTTCCAGAAACCGGAGCACGGTCGCGATGGTCTGCTGATCCATCATTTCGGTCCGGGTCGGGCCTGCGTTGACGTGGCAGTGCAAGCAAGCCTGGTTGCATTTGTACCCAAGATTGACCTGGAGCGTCTCCAGTTGGCGACGGTTGAGAGCGGGGAAATCGAGGTCGTTCAGTCTCGGTAACGTGGCGTGCATGATTTTTGGATACCTTGCCTTGAGTCAGATGATTGTATTTCGAATGGTGCTAGATTTGATTGCATTGATGGTCAGTACGCTTGGGCGCGGCGATCTGGATGTGGTTAGTCCGGTACCTGTCGGCGGCGGTGGCTTTCCGGTTCCGCTCGCAGTCACTGCATCAATGAAGGAAAACTGAATACGACAACCAATATCAAATCCGTGTAAACAAATTCGGCTCGGCGACGTTAATCCGGCAGCAATATTTTCACTTCAGGATGTTCGTCACGATGCAATTGCGACTTGGTCTCATTCTAAGCACTTTTCTGGTGGCAGACCAAGCACGTGTGGCGGATATCCGTTCTGGCAGTCTCACTTCAGGGTCGCCTCGGCCTACCCCGGAAAAAGGAATACGTGCATGTATCAAAAGTTCGATCCGGGCGCTGTGCCGCTCATTGAAACTGAGGCGGCCCCTCTTCGGGAGATCCCCCATTACCTGACCGAGACATACTGGTGGGCCTACGTCCACCCGCGCGCGGTGCGGTTTTTCGACCGGATGGTCGCGGTCAATCTGATTCTGTTCGGAAACTATCGGCGTTTGCGGGACGCCGCCCTGGCAGTCCTGCCGTCCCGGGCCGCAGGCAGGACCTTGCAAGTCGCCTGCGTATATGGCGATTTCACGCCATCTTTGCTTTCCCGGCTGGGGCCGGACGCAACGCTTGACGTGGTTGACGTTGTGCCGATCCAACTTGAAAATTTGCGCCGCAAGTTACCGGCATCGGCCCCTGTGACCCTTTACCAGCGCGATTCGGAGGCGCTCGGTTTCGAATCCGCGCAATATGATCAGGCAATCGTTTTCTTTCTGTTGCACGAGCAGCCCGAGGCGGTGCGGCGAAGGACCCTGGCGGAAGTATTGCGTGTGCTCAAACCGGGCGGGCGTCTGGTTGTGGTTGATTACCATCGTCCGCACTGGCTCAATCCGCTGCGCCTGTTGATGAAGCCGTTGCTCGCCCGTCTCGAGCCGTTCGCACTGGACTTGTGGCGAAAGGATGTCAGCCACTGGCTTCCGGAAGGACTCGCGATCGGGCAGGTCCGGGAAAAGACTTTTTTTGGCGGGTTGTATCAAAGGATCGTGATTGACCTATGAGCGGAATACATGACATCTGGCGCCGGCCAGAGATAATAGTCAGCGCGCTACTGGCGTTGTTTGCTTGCGCGAACGCGCATGCCGCGGATGACCTGGCGGTCGAAGCGAAGCGCGCCGGCTCTGCCGTTGCGGTTGAGGCGCGGGCGACACTTACGGCGCCGGCCGAACTGATCTGGGCGACCTTGACGGATTACGATCATCTGTCCGAATTCATACCGGGCATGCGTGAAAGCAGGATCATCGGTCGCCGCGGCCCCGCGGCCATTGTCGAGCAACTGGGCGAGGCCAGCTTCCTCGTGTTTTCCTTCGGCATCGACGTCGTTGTGGAGTCGGCGGAGTATCCGCCTGACCGCATCGAGATCCATGTTGTGTCGGGAAATCTTCGCCGGCTTGACGGGGCTTACCGCCTCAGCGCCGGGGAAGAGGAGGGGACCTGGGTGCTGAGCTGGTCGGGCGTCATAGAGCCGGCATTGCCGGTACCTTCGTTTCTCACGGTCGGTCTGATGCGCCGGAATGTTGAAGCGCAGTTTTCGGGAATGGTTGCCGAAATCGAGAAACGTCAGGCGTTCGCGGCAACGCCGGGCAGGTTGCTGGTCTCTTCGGAGGCGTGGTGATGTCGACGGCAAGCCTTGGGGTCAGGGCGGTCATTGCGCTGTTGGTGGTGGCGTTTGCTGGTTGCGCAACGGTGCAGCAACCGCAACGGGGCAACCTCGGCTCCGACAATGTGGAAATCCGCGAGTGCGCGCGCTGGTTCGACTCGCTCGACTCGGCGGTGGCTCGCGCCGGGGTGGCGGATGTTCAGGCGCGCCGAATTGACGGCTTCCCTTATCTGCGCGCTGACCGGTTTACAGCGGCGATTGGCGAATCCGCCGATGCCGACGCCGGACTGCGGAATGCCTGGATCGAACGGATGCGGGAACTTGATGCGATTGGCCGGCGAGTGGAAATCACCAATTTGCCGGCGGCTGACGTCGAGCAACTTGGGGTTGGAGACCGTAGCGCCGCCGTGTCGCGCTCACAGGACTGTGCGCAAACCCGGGCCAGGGCCGACATGTCCGACAGCAGCAAGGTCGCCGGCTTGCTCGAACAACGG
>LJTS01000078.1 GCA_001304425.1 Betaproteobacteria bacterium SG8_40 | reverse complement strand
CGGCACGGTGACGTACTCGTCGGGGACATGCTCCGTGGCCGGCGGCACGCCAGCGACGACAACACGCAGCATGGGACGCGGCGTGATGGTGATCGATGCAATAAACGGCAATCTGCTGTGGCAGGCTGGCGTGTCGGTCAGCGGAGCGGCACACAATCTCACTGTTACCGGCATGGACTACAGCATCTCCTCGGACATCTCGGTCATCGATACCAACCTCGACGGCATCAAGGACACCGGCTACGTGGGTGACAACGGCGGCAACCTGTGGCGGCTCAATCTCAAGGACAGCGATCCGGCCAACTGGACGGTGCAGAAAGTCGCGGCCATCGGTGCGCACACCGCTGCGGGGCGGCGCAAGTTCCAGCAGGCGCCGGACGTGGTATTCGCAAACGACGGTTCAGGCTATTTTTCCGCCGTGCTGCTCGGAACCGGTGACCGCGAGCATCCGTTCGATGCGACAGTGACGAACCGGTTCTACCTGTTCAAGGACCGGGGGACGGGAACCGCAATTGTCGAATCCGACCTGTTCGATGCCACCGCCGCGACAGGGTCCAATTCCTACGGTTACAAAATCACCTTTGCTGCCGGTGAAAAGTCGATATCGTCAGCGGTGACCGTATCCAGCACGACCTACTTCAACACCAACCAGCCGTCCGCGAGCGCAGGCGTCGGTGTTTGTGGCAGTAATCTCGGCATCGCGCGCCAGTACGGGATCGACTACCTCTCGGCCAAGGCATCCAACACCACCGTCAGCGGGACCGAGATCACCGCGCGCGCGACGATCTATCCGGGTGGCGGTTATCTGCCTTCCCCGGTGCCGGTGGTGGTGCGTCTGAATGGCAAGAATTACATGGGAGTGGTATCCGGCACCTCGGTGCAGACGCCGCCGACGCCGACACTGGACGTGCGCTCGAAGACGTTCTGGTCGATCAAGGCGCGCTGAACGCGCTGGCGCTCGCGTAAGCTTGAATGGAAAAGGTCCGCCCCTCGGGGCGGCTTTTTTTTGTGCGCCGCTTTCCTGGCCAGACCTGTGTTGATGTCGCGCCAGGACCGGGAGAGTCATTCTTCGTCAGGATTCCGCGCCGCGGAAATTCGGATATGATCCCCGATCGTTTTGCGTTTGCGAGCGTGATGGATCGGCGATGTCTGCAACTATCGATTTGAGCAAACCGGGGATTTACCCGGGTAACAAGCGTTTTGTCTGGATGCTGGTCGGCTTGTTGCTGCTGGGCGCATGCAGCGCCGGTGACGTGCTGGCGCACGAGACGAAGCTGTCGAGTACCAGAATAACCATCGGCGGTGCGGAGATTTCGGCGCAAGTCGAACTCAATGCGGTTGACCTCAACGTCGCGACGGGAGGGCAGTTGACCGGGACCGGCGGCAAGGTGGACGCGGAGCTCCTGGCGAAACAACTCGATGCGGTGCAGGGATACGTTGCCGAACATGTCAAGCTGGGCAAGGAGGGCGGTCCCCAGTGCACGCCCGAGTGGACCTCCGCCATGCCCAAGGACGACCATGTTGTGTTGGGGCAGCGCTGGAACTGTCCGGATGACGCGGAACTGGTCTATCGTGTCACGTTGTTTCACGAGATCGATCCGGCGTCACGGCACATGGTCAGTGTCGATGGCGACAGAAAATTCATCGGCTTGCTCAGCGTGCAGGCGCCGCAGATGGCGCTTGCCGAATCGGCTCCCTCGAAATGGCAAACTGTCCAGCGGTATGTCGTTTCCGGCATCGAGCACATCGCGATCGGTTACGACCATATCGCCTTCCTGCTCGCGGTGATCGTGCTCGGCAGGCGCTTCTGGCCTTTGGTGAAGGTCGTTACTGCCTTCACCGTCGCGCATTCCATCACGCTTACCTTCGCCGTACTCGGTATCGTGACCCTGCCGTCGGCCCTGGTGGAGGCGTTGATCGCCGCCAGCATCGTTTACGTCGCCGCCGAGAATTTCTTCGTCCGCGACATTCGTCATCGCTGGTGGCTGACGTTTGCGTTCGGATTGATACACGGATTCGGGTTTGCGTCGGTATTGCGCGACTACGGGTTGCCGGGCGATGCGCTCGGATGGGCGCTGGCATCATTCAATATCGGTGTCGAGATCGGGCAGTTGCTGATTGTCGCGATAGCTGTAGTGATCTGGCAGGTCGGCTTCCGGATTGCAAGCGAGGCAGGTTTTGCGCGCACCGAACGCAATGAGCGGCGCGTGTCGCTGGTGATTTCCGGCGCGGTGCTGGTGCCAGGGCTGTACTGGCTGGGTCAGCGCTTGCTGGGTTTCTGACCGCGCTTGTTGACAACGGCAGGGCAACACCGGATAGTTTTCAGACTGCGCGCAAGGCTTGGCCGCGATGATGGCGCATGCATCGCTGCAAACATCGACCTTACTGAACGCGTATTTTGACCGGGAACCGGAAAGGGAATGAAGATGATGAAAAAGTTACTGTCGCTGTTTTGTACGGGGTTGTTTGCGATGCTGGCGGTCCCGGCGCAGGCCGATACCACCGACGTCAAGACGCAGTCCGTCGTCGAGGTCAAGAAGCGCGGCGCGCATTGCGCGGACGATCCCAATTGCATGAACCGTTATCACTATGCATTCGAACCGGTGGCGAAAGCGAGGCCCGGGCAGTTGATCCGCTATGAAACTCGCGATGCCCTCGATTCGGACCTGAACGTCAATTCCCAGCCAAAGGACGTGCTGGCGATCGACCTGAACCTGGTGCACCCGATTACCGGACCGGTCTTCATTGAAGGCGCGCAGCGCGGGGATGTGCTGGCGGTCACCCTGATCGACGTCGAACCCGATGAGTACGGTTACACCACCATTGTGCCGGGATTCGGGTTTCTGCGAGACCTTTACCCCGACCCATTCGTTGCGAACTGGAAGATCAATCGCCTCGAGGCAGTATCGGATGAGATTCCCGGCGTGCGCATCCCGATGAATGCGTTCATGGGCACGGTTGGAACACTGCCCGGCAAGCAGGAAGTGCAAGCCTGGCTGGCGCGCGAGACTCAGCTCGGTGCCGCCGGCGGTATCGCCCTGCCGCCCCAGCCGATCGGTGCGCGGCCGGCCGCTGTTTGCGGGCCCAACGGTTCGCACCGGACCGAATGCCTGCGCACCATCCCGCCGCGTGAGAACGGCGGCAACATGGACATCAAGCAGATGGTCGTAGGGACCACGCTGCTGCTGCCCTGTTATGTGGACGGTTGCGGCCTGTTCGTCGGCGACGTGCACTACGCGCAGGGTGACGGCGAAGTGGCTGGAACGGCGATCGAGATCGGCGCCAAGGTGACGGTGCGCACGGAAATACGCAAGGGCATGGCGTCGATGATCAAGTCGGGACCGCATTTCGAGGGCGGCTCGCAGATCAAGGCGCTGGAGCCGGACCGCTTCTACGCTACCATCGGTTACCCGATCAAGGGTGCCGGTGTCGACCTCCCGTACACGACCTACCTGGACAGCGCAAAACTCACACCGTTGTCCAACCTGTCGGAAGATCTTACCGCTGCGGCGCGCGCGTCGCTGATCGAGATGATCGACTGGCTGGTCAATACCAGGGGCTTCACACGGCAACAGGCGTACGTGATTACCAGCGTCGCCTGCGACCTCCGGATCGGCAATCTGGTGGACCTGCCGAACTATGCGGTATCGACAATCTGTCCGCTGGAAATATTCGACCAGTGATTTGACGCCGAAAGCAGTTTCGGCGCTGCAGGGCGGGGCTTCCATTCCCGCCCTGTTTGTTTTCGGGTGAATCAGCTTCCGGTGTCAGAACAGGAAACCATGCAACGACGGGCGTTTTTCAGGGTGTTTGCGGCTCTCGCAATGGGCGCGTCCTTCACCGGGGCAGCTATTGCGCATACCCCCTACCGACAGTGGAAGATCTTGCGGCAGCGTTTCCTGCTGGTGCATTCGAGCCGCAGCGATCCGGTTTCCGATGAGATCGCAGAAGCCATGGTCGGAGTTTTCGACAATGTGTTGCCGAAAGCGAATGCGATGGTCGCCCGTGCGCCTGACGAGCAGCGCATTGCGAGCCTGATGACCACCGGGCAGGCGGTCCTCGCCGTGATGCGCGCCGACCTGGCCGCAGACTTCTATCGCTCGGATGGCGCGTTCCGGGATTTCGAGGGCGGGCAACTGCGTTCTCTGGTGCGTGCCGGCGATCATCTGCTGGTCAGCGTGACATCATTCCCTCGCCACCATGCCTGGCTGGTCACGTCGGCACTCGTCGGGAACGGTGGCTCACTGGAGGTCCGCCTGCCGGATACGAACGCCGAATACGGCGGAGTACCCTTGCATGACGGCGCCCGTGCGTTCGCCAACGGCGAATCACTGGAGGCGCAGGGTTGAGAGGGTTGCTGCGGTCACTGTTGCTGCTGGCGGCTGTCATCGGATCGGTGCACGCGCACGATTTGATTACCGCGGAGATCGCCGAAGGGTACCTGAACAAGGCGGCGAAGTGGCAGAAACAGAGCGCCGAGTCGGCGGAGAAGCCGGAACGCGCCAGGGCGCAGCTGCGCATTGGCGTCATGCTCGACGAGATTCGTGGCTATCTGAACCGGGACCTGGCGATGCATGGCGAGGTGCAGGGGCTGGCGTCGAACTACCTGGTTGCCGAACTGGGCAAATTGGGCACGCCGCTGTCGTATGACCGTGAGCGCCGATTTTTCACCGCGAACGCCAGATACTACCGGGCGGCCCTTGATCTGGGCTTGACTCGCGAGCTTGCCAGGGAAGCGCGCCTGCGTTTGCTGCGCGGGGAGTTCTATGACAGCTTCGACATCGATCCGCTGCAAACGACGCAGAACACGGAGCAGTTGCAGGCGCAGATTCGCCTGGTGGATGAACTATACGAGGGCGTCAGCGCCGAACCCGACCGGGAGGAGGTGCGCTTTATCGCTGCGATCGTCTACGCGCGGGCCGCGAAATTCACGGCCGATGGCAAGCGGCGAGCCGCCTATCTGGACAAGGCTCTGGCGTACATCGACGCTTTCGGACGCGAGTACCCGGACAGTATGCGCAGTGCCGCCATGCCAGTGGTGCGCGACGCGCTGTCTTCGCTGAAATAGCGTCAGTCGAGGCTTTCAAAACGACTGCACGCACGCGTGCGCCACTTTGTGTGCTGGGGTAACATCGCGGCAGATGCAGTAGCGGCCGGCAGTTGTTTCTGCGGGGAAACCCGGTCTTGGGAAGGCAGCCCGCACGAGGCGTAATTTTGATTGGCCCAGCTTTGAGAGAACTGGTGTGATGAAGAAAGTGATCGATCTGCGCAGCGACACCGTTACCCGGCCGACGTCGCAGATGCGCGAAGTGATGGCCAGCGCGGAAGTCGGTGACGACGTTTACGGCGAGGATCCTTCGGTCAATCGCCTCGAGGCTCTCGCTGCGGAGATGTTGAACAAGCAGGCCGCCATCTTCGTCCCTACCGGCACGCAGAGCAACCTGCTGGCGCTGCTGTCGCACTGTGAGCGAGGCGACGAATACATCGTTGGCCAGCAGGGACATACCTACAAGTACGAAGGCGGGGGCGCGGCGGTTCTCGGCAGCATCCAGCCGCAGCCGCTCGATTACGAGGCCGACGGAACGCTCGACCTTTCCCGTGTTGAAGCGGCCATCAAGCCGGACGACCCGCACTTTGCGCGAACGCGCCTGCTTTGCCTGGAGAACACCCAGGCCGGCAAGGTATTGCCGCTTGAATATCTGAAGAAAGCCCGCGCCTTTTGTGACCGCACGGGGCTGGCACTGCATCTTGACGGCGCGCGATTGTTCAATGCGGCCGTTGCGTTGCAAGTGCCCGTGAGTGATATCAGCGACCAGTTCGACACGGTTTCGGTGTGTCTGTCCAAGGGCCTGGGAGCGCCGGTCGGGTCGGTGTTGTGCGGGCCGAAGCAATTGATCTCCAAGGCACGTCGCTGGCGCAAGGTATTGGGTGGAGGAATGCGTCAGGCAGGCATGCTGGCGGCAGCGGGCATTTATGCCTTGCAGAATCATGTCCAGCGCCTTGAGGAAGACCACCAGAACGCGCGGCGGTTGGCCGAGGGACTCATGCAGGTGCCCCAAGTCAGTGTGCAGGGCGGCGGCGCGCGCACCAACATGGTTTTTGTCGAAGTTGACAAGAGCCAGTCTGCCCGACTGGGCGCCTACCTGGCCGAGCGCGACATGCTGGTCGGCAGTGCACCGACGATGCGGCTGGTGACGCATCTGGATGTCGACCCGGCAGACATCGAGCGGTTCGTAGGAGAAGTCAATGAGTTTTTCGAGCGCGCGGCATAGGCGTTTTTTCGGGAGGATGAATGGCTGCTGATGAGCAGGAACGTAACATGGCCGTGTTTTGCGATTTCGAAAATATCGCAATCGGCGCACGCGAGGCCAAGTACAGCAAGTTCGACATCAAGAAGGTGCTCGAACGACTGCTGGTCAAAGGCAGCATCGTTGTCAAGAAAGCGTATTGCGACTGGGATCGCTACAAGGACTTCAAGGCCCAGATGCACGAGGCTGCCTTCGAACTCATCGAGATTCCCCATGTGCGGCAATCGGGCAAGAACTCCGCAGACATTCGCATGGTCGTCGATGCGCTCGACCTTTGCTATACGAAGGAACACGTCGATACCTTTGTGATTGTCAGCGGTGACTCCGACTTCTCGCCACTGGTGTCCAAGCTGCGGGAAAACAACAAGGAAGTGATCGGCGTCGGGGTCAAGCACTCGTCTTCGGATCTGCTCATCGCAAACTGTGACGAATTCATTTATTACGACGATCTGGTGCGCGAAAAGCCGCAAAAACGTGGAACGCGCCGCAAGGCGCAGGCAAAGTCGGCGCGCGACAAGAAGGACGTAAAAGAAACGGCGGAAGCGGAATTGCCGGAAGACGGTTCGCAAAAGGGCATCGATCTCGTCGTTGGCACTTTCGAGGCATTGCTGGCCGAACGCGGTGGCGACGAGAAGATCTGGGGGTCGATGATCAAGCAGGCATTGAAACGCCGTAATCCTGGTTTCAACGAGTCGTACCACGGCTACAAGAGTTTCAGCAGTCTTCTCGAGGATGCTCAGGCGCACGGATTGCTGCACCTCGAGCGCGATGAAAAGTCCGGCGGTTATATTGTTACCGCGGCCGAAGTCAACACGCAGGGTTGAATCTTCTGACCTGATCAAGTGAAAAGCGAAGCGGTGCCATTCAGTTTGTGTCCGCAAGCGTTGGGCTAAGCAGGGCATGTCCGTCGGCGAAGTCATTGCATACGGCCTCGGCTATTTCCACTTCGTCGTTGTGATCGCCGTGTCACTGCGTGTCATCGTGAAACGCCGGCCGCCGGGTGTTTCGCTGGCGTGGCTGATCCTGGTCATCGTATTTCCCTACGGCGGAGCGATCTTGTATCTGCTGATGGGCGAGCGAACGCTCGGGCGCAAACGCGCGAAGCGGGCGGAGGCATTGCTGCCGCCATTCCAGGAATGGCTGACCCATGTTCTGTCAGCGAGGCCGGCGGCGCTGGAAGGCGAGTCGGTTGGTTGGGAAAAGCTCAGGCGTTTTGTCGAGGGCAGCGTCGGAATACCGGCTTTGGGCGGTAATGAGCTGAGAATGATCGAAGGCGCCGATACCACGCTGCGAGCGATCATTGAGGAAATTGACCGCGCCCGCAAGACCTGTGATCTGGAGTTCTATATCTGGCACCCGGGCGGGCTGGCCGACGAGGTGGCACGGGCGCTGATTCGTGCCGAAGGGCGTGGTGTGCGCTGCCGCGTGCTAGTTGATTCGGTTGGCAGCGGCCTGTTTCTTCGCAGCAAGCTGGTGCGCGAGATGCGATCAGGCGGAGTGGAGGTCGTCGAAGCATTGCCGGTAGGTCTGATTCGTAGCCTGTTTGTGCGCGTTGACTTGCGTTTGCACCGCAAGATCGTAGTCGTAGACGGTGCGGTCGCGTTCACCGGCAGTCTCAACATGGTTGATCCACGCTTTTTCAAACAGGACGCCGGCGTCGGCGAGTGGGTCGACGCGATGGTGCGCGTGACAGGGCCAGCGGTGAAGTTGCTTGAGCTCGTGTTTGTCTGGGACTGGCTGATCGAGACGGGCGAGACGCTGGACAGCCTGATCCCGGCGAGCGGTGCCGACATGCCAGCGCCGTGCGGCCAGGCAGTCGCGCAGGTGCTGCCGTCGGGCCCGGGATACGAAGGCGACGGAATTTACCAGCTATTGCTCACGGCAATCTATGCAGCACGGCACGAATTGATCATGACCACGCCGTACTTCGTTCCGGACGAGCCGATGATCGGTGCGCTGTTGGCAGCGGCACGGCGTGGAGTGGAGATCACGCTGATCGTCCCGGAACGTGTCGACTCGGTTCTGGTTCGTTATGCCAGCCGCGCTTACAACGACGACCTGTTGAGCGCAGGCGTGCGCATCCTGCGTTTTCGCGGCGGTCTCCTGCACACCAAAAGCGTTGTCATCGATGGCGAGACGACTTTGTTCGGCACGGTCAATCTGGACATTCGCAGCCTGCGCCTGAATTTCGAAGTGACGATGATCGTCTACGACAAACAGTTCGGCGGTGCCGTGAGCGATCTGCAGCTAGGGTATGCGGCACAGTCCGAGCCGATTGATCTGGAGCGTTGGCGCCAGCGGAAAGGATTCACCCGCTTTTTGGAAAATACCGCGCAGCTGATGAGCCCGCTGCTTTAGCAATCCGGCAAGCTTGACGGTACTATTACGCCTTGACGTTTCGATCGAATGGCAGGGTAAGAAGCCTTCTGCTCGTTCACGTCCACCGCGGGGCCGGCCGCTGCCATGCATGGGTCGCTGTCGCGGTGCGACACGCTTGTGCCCATTAAATTTTCCGGTGCCGGGATCTGTCCGAAACTCGCGAACCGGCTGGTTCAAACCACGGATGAGGCACCATCCAACGCGGCTTTGCCGGAGATGACGCCAACCGGTTTGGCGGTTAGCCTTTTATTGCCAGAAGCGGGCGAGGAACATTGATCAACCGCGATCGAAACGGTTTCGATCAAGACCGTGAGAGGAGCATTTACATGAATTTCAGCAAGGCTGCCATTGCCTGTAGCGCCATGATGCTGCTTGGCACAAGCTGCTGGGCGCAAGGCGAGTTGGTGATCTATCCCAACGATGGCCAATCCAGGGAGCAACAGGACAAGGACAACTACGAATGCTATGGCTGGGCGAAACAGCAGAGCGGGTTCGATCCGATGGCGCCGCCCAAGGCAAGCACGCCGCCACCTCAGCAGCAAGCGGCAAAAGGCGGGGTCGGCCGGGGTGCATTGCGTGGTGCTGCGATTGGCGGCATCGTCGATGGCAGCGATGGCGCAAAGACCGGTGCAGCGGCAGGTGCGGTCATTGGCGGGGTGCGGCGCAGAGACCAGCTTCGCCAGCAGGCGGTAGCAGAGCAGCAGTGGGCGCAACAGGAGGCGGCGCAATATCAGGGCGGACGTAACGATTACAACCGTGCATTTGCGGCATGTATGGAAGGCCGCGGCTACACTGTTCGCTGAAACGGGAAGGAAGACTGAATGATGAAAGCCACTGACAAGTTTGTATGTTTGGCGGGTGTTTTGACCTTGCTTGCGGCCGGGCCGGCCCACGCGATTGATACATCGACGCCTTTTTTGTGTGCAACGATTCAGGTACACGAGTGCATTGATGGCAGTGCCTGCGAATCGGTGTTGCCCGAAGACGTCAATGCGCCGACCTTCATGCGGATCGATGTCAAGGCGAAAGAGATCAGGGTGCTCAGGAATGCCCCGCCCACAAAGATTCGTTCAATCGAAACGATCGAGAACCGGTTGGTCTTGCAGGGTGCGGAAGACGGTAACCCCCGGCAGCCTGACGGTGCCGGCTGGACGCTTTCGATCGAAAACGATTCCGGCCGATTTGTAGCTACGGCGACATTACTGCAAGGGGCTGTCGTAATGTTCGGAGCTTGTACCGAGTTATGAGT
>LJTS01000062.1 GCA_001304425.1 Betaproteobacteria bacterium SG8_40 | reverse complement strand
CGTCGCCCTTGACAAGGATCGCGTTCATCGCGCCTTCCACGTTGGCGATCAGCCGGCGGCGCGGAATCAGCGTCGGATGAACGCGTAGTTCGATGCCCTCCGGCACCCGTTTGGTGATGCCAAGCAACTTGATGCGATAACCGAACTCCTCGGCGTTGGCGATATCAACCCGCGCCAGATTGGAGATGCCTTCCGTGTGCACCTTGCTGAGCTGGACGGGGATACCGAATGCCAGAGAAGCCATGATGGCGAGCTTGTGCGCGGCATCCACGCCGTCGATGTCGAACGTCGGATCGGCCTCCGCGTAGCCGAGCCGCTGGGCCTCGGCGAGCGTGGCTTCAAAGGCTGCGCCGGTATCGCGCATCTCGGACAGGATGTAGTTGGTCGTGCCGTTGATGATGCCGGCCACCCACTCAATCTGGTTTGCCGCCAGGCCTTCCCGCAACGCCTTGATAATCGGAATGCCCCCGGCGACCGCCGCCTCGAACGCAACGCTCACGCCCTGTCGCTGCGCCGCACTGAAAATCTCGTTGCCATGTTCCGCCAGCAAGGCCTTGTTCGCGGTGACGACCGGCTTGCCGTTCTCGATCGCTGCGAGCACCAGTTTGCGCGCGACATCGGTGCCGCCGATCAACTCCACCACGATATCGATTTCCGGGTGCGCGACCACCTCGAAAGGATCGTCGGTCAGCGCGATTTCATCCCCCAGCACTCGCCGCGCCTTTTGCAGGTCGCGGGCCGCCGCCATGTGCACGACGATCTCCCGCCCCGCCCGGCGTGCGATCTCCTCACGGTTCCTGCGCAACACTTCATGGGTGCCGCTGCCGACGGTACCAACCCCCAGCAGCCCGATACGCATCGGCTTCATACAACCTTTCCCTGATCCGGTTTATCCGTAAATGATTAATCCAGCGCAGCGCGCCCGCCGGCTATTGCGACAACCCTCTTCTGGAACCCGCAAGCGCTTTGCCGCTCAGCGGCACAGGCATGTTCTGCAACGCCGCGAAAGCGCCGGCGCGTCAAGCGACGCGCACGGAATTCTTCTTCGACGGGCTCGCAGACTGGAGTAAGCCATCCTTGCGGAACATGTCCTTGATGCCGCGAATGGCCTGCCGGATGCGTGCTTCGTTCTCGATCAACGCCAGGCGCACATGAGTGTCGCCATACTGCCCGAAACCCACGCCGGGCGCCGCAGCCAGCTTTGCGTCCGCCAGCAACTTCTTGGCGAAATCAAGCGAACCCATCTCCGCGTAAGGCTCGGGAATTTTCGCCCACACGTACATCGCGGCACGCGGGTTGTCGACCGCCCACCCGGCCTCGCGCAAACCTTTCACCATCACGTCACGGCGTCGCTGGTAGGTGGCGCGGATTTCCTCGACGCAATCCTGCGGGCCTTCCAGGGCGACGATTGCCGCAACCTGAAGCGGCGTGAACGTGCCGTAATCGTGGTAACTCTTGATTCTTCCCAGCGCCGCAACCAGTTCGGGATTGCCGACCATGTAGCCGATCCGCCAGCCCGCCATGTTGTAGCTCTTCGACATGGTGAAGAACTCGACAGCGACTTCCTTGGCTCCGGGGACCTGCAATATTGAAGGTGCCTTGTACCCGTCGAACACGATGTCCGCGTATGCCAGATCGTGCACCACATAGATCCCGTGCTCCCGCGCCAGCGCGACAAGGCGCTCGAAGAACGCGAGGTCAACGCATTGAGTCGTCGGGTTGCTGGGGAAGTTGACGATGAGCAGCTTCGGCTTCGGGAACGAGTCTTTCAGGCCTCGCTCCAGTTCCTCGAAAAAATCGACATCCGGCGTGTTCCGCACATGGCGGATGTCAGCGCCCGCAATGACTGGCCCATAGATGTGTATCGGATAACTCGGATTGGGCACCAGAACGATATCGCCACGTTCCAGCGTCGCCAGCGCCAGGTGCGCAATCCCTTCTTTCGATCCAATAGTGACAATCGCTTCACTGTCGGGATCGAGGTCCACGCCGTATCGGTGCCCGTACCAGCCGCATATCGCCTTCCTCAGCCGGAAAATGCCCTTCGACACCGAATATCCATGGTTGTTGGGACGCTGGGCGGTCTCCACCAGTTTGTCGACGATGTGCTTTGGCGTCGGGCCGTCGGGATTCCCCATCGACAGGTCGATGATGTCCTCGCCACGGCGGCGTGCCGCCATCTTCAGTTCGCCAGTGATGTTGAAGACGTATGGGGGAAGCCGCTTGATTCGAGCAAACTCTGTCATTTCATGCGCCGCAGCATGCAACAGACGGGCCGTAACCCTCTGTCAAGATTAGGAAAGCTATAATGCTACCGGAAGCATTGACCCACCGCAAAGAAACAGTCCGGCAGTTCGCCTTGTTTGGAACCGGCCGCCGGCACCCAGTACCCGGATGCAACCTTGAAACTTCATCTTTCCAACGCGACAGGACAAAACAGGATCACCGGCTACGGGGCCGGGTACGTCGACGTCAATCGCGAGCGCTATCGGACAAGCCTGGTGGTGATGCCATCGCGCCTGGTCACTGACTGGCGTGCCGGCGCCAATGACCAACTGGGGGCCGAAGCCATTCGGCCTTTGGCAGGGCTTGAGGTGGAAATCGTGCTGGTTGGCACGGGAGAGCATCAGCGATTCCCCGAGCCCGCGGCGCTCCGGCCGCTGGTCGAGGCCGGCATCGGTTTCGAGATCATGAGCACACCCGCAGCCTGCCGAACCTACAATATTCTTGTTGCCGAGGACCGTATCGTGGCGGCAGCCCTGATCCCCTGAAAGCCACGCAACCGGCTTCGCGGTGACCACCGCGCCGTCTCCAGGGCCGATTTCGGGCCGATCGGGCCGGGCAAGGCGATAAATTGGTTAAGAAGCGCCAAAGTGGCGCGAATCCTGCCTGTACCATCGGCCGTAACCGACTGCCCGCCGCATGAACTCATGCCCGGGAATGCAGCCAAACAACTCCTACAACAATTGCCACCAACATGTCTGCACTGCTCCATCCCGTCATCACCCAGATTGGCCAGATCATTCTGGGCAAGCAACAACAGATCAAGCTAACCATTGCCTGCCTGCTCGCGCGCGGGCACATCCTGATCGAAGACCTGCCCGGTGTCGGGAAGACGACACTTGCACACGCCCTGGCGCGCTCGCTCGGACTCGACTTCCAGCGCATCCAGTTCACCAGCGACCTGCTGCCGGCGGACATCGTCGGGGTCACTGTCTTTGATCGCGAGAACTCCGGGTTCAACTTTCATCCCGGTCCGGTGTTCTCACAGGTCATCCTCGCCGATGAAGTCAACCGGGCAACGCCCAAGGCACAAAGCGCCTTGCTCGAAGCCATGGAAGAGCACCAGGTCACGGTTGACGGGAACACGCGCCCGTTGCCCGAACCGTTCTTCGTCATTGCCACCCAGAATCCTTCCCATCAGGTCGGCACGTTCCCGTTGCCGGAGTCGCAGCTGGATCGTTTCCTGATGCGCATTCACCTCGGCTATCCGGATGCCGGCGCCGAACGCGAGCTTCTCGAAGGCCGCGAGCGGCGCGACATGATCGACGACCTGCCGCCGGTCATCACGCCGGACGATCTCGTCTCGCTGCAGAAACAGGTTCGCAAGGTCTACACCGCGCCCGCACTGATCGATTATCTGCAGGCAGTGCTCGCGTTCACCCGCAATTCTTCGGATTACGTCAGCGGCCTGAGTCCGCGCGCCGGTCTCTACCTGCTGAATGCGGCCAGAGCCTGGGCTTTCATGGACGGACGCAAGAAAGTGATCCCGGAAGATATCCAGGCGGTCCTGCCGAGCGTCGTAAGCCACCGGCTAAGCCCGATCAACGGCTATGCGTCCCTGCCCGGGATGGACCTGTCCGAGCGCCTGATCGAAGAAGTCGCCATTCCGTGAGGCGGCAACCGGGTCAGGCGCAATTGCTGATCAATCTCATCCGGAAAACCGACCCGTGCCCGCGGACGCCACACTGAAGCAGGCCCAGCCACGGCTGGGCAGAAGAAACGGCACGGCCTTGTCGCTGCGCGATCGCGTCGGCGACTGGATATTCCCGCCCAGGGGCGCGGAAACCGCGCCGGTAACACTGTCGCAGCGCCGCGTATACATCCTTCCGACCAAGGCCGGACTGCTGTTCGCGATGACACTGGCCCTGATGCTGATCGGGTCCATCAACTACAACCTCAGTCTCGGCTACGGACTGACCTTCCTGCTCACCGGCATGGGCGTGGTCTCCATGCTGCATACGTGGCGCAATCTCGCCAAGCTGCAGCTGCGGCCGGGAAAAACCGACCCCGTATTCGCCGGCGACTGGGCACGATTCACCATCATCGCCGAGAACCGTGGCGGCATTTACCGCCGCAGCGTGGCCATTCGCATCGGCACCAACGAACCGGCCTACTTTGACGTCGAACCCGGCGCCGAAACCAACGTGAAAGTCTCCGTCCCGGCACGGCGCAGAGGCATGTTCCGACCCGGCCGGTTTCGCATCTCCACCACTTACCCGCTTGGCCTGTTCTACGCGTGGGCGAACGTCGAACTCGACCTTGCTTGCCTGGTGTATCCGGTGCCCGAGTCGGGGGAAGTTCCGCTGCCCGAGGCACGCGCGGATTCGGGTCCGGGCAATGCCGCCGGCGCGGGCGATGAGGATTTCGCCAGGTTGCGCAATTACCACCCGGGCGACTCGCCCCGGCGTATTGCCTGGAAGACGCTGGCCCGGGTAGACGTGTTCGCAACCAAGCTGTTTTCGGGAGCGTCGGGCACCCGCATGTGGCTCGACTACTCGGAGTTGCCTGATTCGCTCGGAATCGAGCGGCGCCTGTCGCGAATGACGCGCTGGGTGCTCGATGCAACCCAGAGCGGGCTGCGCTACGGCCTGCGCCTGCCCGGACGCGAGATCGCGTTGGGCGCCGGCGAGGGGCAGCAAGCCAAGTGTCTCGAAGCCCTGGCGACTTTCCAGTCGAAAGACAGCCAGTGAACTCGAAAGCGAATCTGAGTTTCGCCAACCTGTCGGCGATTCTCGCTTCTATCGCGATCGTCATGGCGCCCCATGCGCCACACGTGCCGAAGTGGACGGTGGCCTTCTGCGTGATTGGCTTGCTGATCAGGTTGTTTGCGGGTTGGCAACGGCGCCCGCTGCCGTCCAAATGGCTGATGGTGCTGTTCGCCCTGGTTGCGGTTGGTGGTGTGCTGTTCTCCTACCGCACCTTGTTCGGGCGTGATTCGGCGGTGACCTTGCTGCTGGCCATGGCCGTGCTCAAGTCCCTGGAAATGCATAGCCGGCGCGACATCACCATCGTCGCCGTGCTCTGCTATTTCCTCACCATCACCAACTTCTTCTACACGCAGACCATTCTTACCGCGCTCTACTCCATCGGCGCCGCCTGGCTCATCACCGCAACCATGGTCAGCCTGGAGCATCAGACCGCGCCCGCCCAGTGGAAGCACGTGGCGCGTACATCGGGCGTTCTGCTTGCCCAGTCGGTACCGGTGATGCTGCTGCTGTTCGTGCTGTTTCCACGTATCGAGGGACCGCTGTGGGGGTTGCCGCGATTCGAGAACATCGGGCGAACCGGCCTCTCCGACAAGATGGCACCCGGCTCGATGTCACGCCTGTCGCTATCGGATGAAATCGCGTTCCGGGTCACATTCCAGACGCCTCCGGCGGACCCGAGAAAGCTCTACTGGCGCGGCCCCGTCCTGTGGGACTACGACGGTCGCACCTGGACCGCGGGCGAACGTGTCAGTCTTAGCTCGTTCACCTACGAAAGCCGCGGCGCGCCGCTGAAGTACTCCGTAACGCTGGAGCCGCATGACAAGAACTGGCTGTTTCTGGTCGACCTGCCCTCCAGCCTGCCGCGCAAGAGCTTCATGACGCGCGACTATCAGGTCATCGCCTTCAACCCGGTGCAACAACGGCTGCTCTACCGTGCCGAATCGCACCCCCTCTACCGGGCCGGCACCGAGGCCCGGCAGGACGAGCTCGAACGGGCGCTCGAGCTGCCGGGTTTTGCTGCTCCAAAGACACGCGAAATGGTCCGCGAGTGGAGAAACGCCGGCCTGACGCCGAAACAGATTGCCGACCAGGCGCTCGACATCTTCCGCACCCGCCCATTCGTTTACACGCTGGAACCGCCGCCGCTGGACAAGGACCCCGTCGACCAGTTCATGTTCGAAACGCGCCGCGGGTTTTGCGAGCACTTCGCCTCGAGTTTTGCGGTGATGATGCGCGCAGCCGGCGTGCCAACGCGCGTTGTCACCGGTTATCTCGGCGGCGAGATCAATCCCATCGATGGCTACCTTGTCGTGCGCCAGTCGGAAGCGCACGCCTGGAACGAAGTCTGGATCCGCGGCGAAGGCTGGGTTCGCTACGATCCCACGGCAGCCGTCTCCCCCCTGCGAATCGAGCGCGGCCTTGCCACCGCGGTGCCTGAAACCGACGTACAGCCCCTGCTCAGGCGCACGCAATTGCAGTGGATCATAGAAATGCGCCACCAGTGGGATGCGGTTACCAATTCATGGAACCAATGGGTGCTGGGCTACACCCAGGAGCAGCAGTACCGATTCCTCGAGTCATTCGGCTTTTCAGACCTCAGCTGGCGCGACATGATTATCGCCCTCATGGTCACGACCGGTCTGGTTCTCGCGGCGTTCGCCATCGCCATGTTCATGCGACTCGGTGGCGTCATTTCCGACCCGAGCCAGAAACTGTGGTTGCGATTCTGCGAGGCGATGGCGGCGCGCGGAATTGTGCGCAAGGCGTCGGAAGGCCCCCGCGACTTCACGGCGCGGATCGTCGAGCAGACACCCTCGCTGCGCGAACGCGTCCAGCGAATCCGCGATCTGTACATCGAGTTGCGCTACGGCGGGCCCGACCGTTCGTACCGGGCCTACGCACATGCGGTTCGCGAACTGCGCACCCAGATAGGCATGCTGAACAGTTCCGCCTCAGGGCCCGACGCTAACGCCTGAGTTCACGCTTGGCGTATTGCCACTACGGACCCGCAATCAGGCGCGACCGACTCCCACCTGAACTGGCGTTCGCGCGCAGCCGGTATACAATCGGCGCCACGAACAAATTGGGCGTTCTGCCAGCGGACGCTGGCGCAAGAGCCCTTCCCGGTCATGTCTACCTTCACAGAACCCACCATCGATTTGCCACCAGCACGGCGCGTACCGTATGTGACGGGCTGCCGCGCCGCCGAGGATGCCGGGACGCGTTTCCGGGCATTGCCATCCGGCAGGAAGGCGATCACCGCATGAGACATCTCGCACCCTCCCTGGAGATGCTGCAGCCATATCCGTTTCAGAAGTTTTCCAAAATTCTTGCCGGTCTCACCCCGAGCCCCGTGTATCGGCAAATACGGCTGTCTATCGGCGAACCGCAGCACCCCACCCCGAGCCTGATTAAGGATGCCCTGGCCAACGGTCTCGACGGCCTGGCGCGTTATCCCGCCACACAGGGGACGGTGGAATTGCGCGAGGCTATCGCGCAATGGGTGGCAAGCCGGTACGGGGTGCCGCAACCGGACGCCGACAGGCAGGTGCTGCCGGTCAACGGCAGCCGCGAGGCGTTGTTTGCATTCGCCCAGACGGTCGTCGACGCGTCGCAATCGGGCGCAGCGGTCATCATGCCCAATCCCTTTTATCAGATCTATGAAGGCGCAGCCTTGCTCGCGGGTGCCACGCCCGCGTTCATCAACCTGATGCCCGGGACGGGTTTTGTGCTCAATCCCGAGGAACTGGGCGAGGACGTCTGGAAACGCGCGCAACTGATTTACGTTTGCAGCCCCGGCAACCCGACTGGCCATGTCATGTCGATTCCGGAATGGCAGCACTTGTTCGAACTGGCCGACCGTCATGACCTGATCATTGCGTCGGACGAGTGCTACTCGGAAATCTATTTCGACGAGCTGGCACCGCCCGTGGGCGCCCTGCAGGCGGCCGCTACGCTGGGCCGGGACGACTATCGCAATCTGGTCGTATTCAGCAGCTTGTCCAAACGCTCCAATGTGCCGGGAATGCGTTCCGGTTTCGTCGCCGGGGACGCCGGCATTCTCGAGAAATTCCTCCTCTACCGCACCTATCACGGCTCGGCCATGAACCCGGCGGTGCAACTCGCGAGCATTGCGGCATGGCGCGACGAACAGCATGTTCAGGACAACCGGCGTCTGTACCGGGAAAAGTTTTCAGCCGTCGTTCCCCTGCTGCAAGAGGTCACGGAAGTCGAGATGCCCGACGCCGGGTTCTACCTTTGGCTGAAGACGCCGATCGATGACGTGACTTTCGCGAAGCATCTTTACCAACAATATAATGTCGTCGTACTGCCTGGCAGCCTGCTTGCCCGCGAGGCGCATGGAGTCAACCCGGGACATAACCGCGTCAGAATAGCTCTGGTAGCACAACCGGAAGAGTGCCTGGAAGCCGCGCATCGCTTGCGCGATTTCATTTCCAGCCTCTGAAGGCCCCAATCAGGAAGCTCAACCGGGCCGCAAGGCCTGATTACCCCGTGCCCGTCATGACGGCGCACTCAACCCCAGAAAAAAGAGGAAAACAACGCATGGCCGACTTGAACACGGTGATCGAACAGGCGTTCGAAAATCGCACGTCAATTTCTCCGAAAACCGCAAGCGCCGAGGTGCGCGAGGCGGTGGCGGAAACCATTGCGCAACTCGACCGCGGCACCATCCGCGTGTCGGAGAAGTCGGGGGGCGAATGGATCACCCACCAGTGGGTCAAGAAGGCAGTGTTGCTTTCTTTCCGGCTTGCAGACAATGAGGTGGTCCGGGACGGCTATACCAACTACTTCGACAAGGTCGATTCGAAGTTCGCGGCCTACGGGGACGCGGACTTCCGTGCCGGCGGATTCCGCGTCGTGCCCCCCGCCGCGGTGCGACGTGGCGCATTCATTGCTAAGAATGTCGTACTGATGCCGTCGTACGTAAACATCGGCGCCTATGTCGACGAAGGAACCATGGTCGACACCTGGGCAACGGTCGGCTCGTGCGCCCAGATTGGCAAGAATGTTCACCTTTCAGGGGGGGTCGGCATCGGCGGCGTGCTCGAGCCATTGCAGGCCAATCCGACCATCATCGAGGACGGCTGCTTCATCGGCGCGCGCTCGGAGATCGTTGAAGGGGTCATCGTAGGCGAAGGTTCCGTGATCTCGATGGGCGTGTACATTGGCCAGAGCACCAAGATATACAACCGGGATACCGGCGAAGTGACGTATGGAAAGATTCCGGCCGGTTCGGTGGTGGTTTCGGGCAACCTGCCATCGGCCGACGGCAAATACAGCTTGTATTGCGCAGTAATCGTAAAACGCGTCGACGCCAAGACGCGTGCCAAGACCAGCATCAACGACCTGCTGCGCGGCGATTAGGGCATTCTTTCCCGGACGAGATTTTGCTGTTTACGGCAGTGAATCGACTGACTCTACCAACGAGGGCACCATGTTTCTAGATCCGTTGTTGAAACTGATGGCTGAAAAGAACGCATCCGACCTGTTCATCTCGGCTGGTGCCCCGATCTCCATCAAGATTCTGGACAATGTCATGCCGGTCAACCAGACCGTCATCGACGGCGATCTGACTTCCAAGATCGCCCATGAATTGATGAATGAAAAACAGACCGCCGCTTTCGAGACCGAGTGGGAGATGAACTTTTCCCACGTCCTGAAGGGCGTCGGGCGCTTCCGGGTAAACGTATTTCGCCAGCGCGGCCAGATCGGTCTGGTAGTCCGTTACCTTCGCAGCGGCACGCCCGGCATCGACAAGCTCAAGCTTCCCAAGCTGCTGAAGGAACTGGTGATGGAGAAGCGCGGTTTCGTGCTGGTCGTCGGTTCGACCGGATCGGGCAAGTCGACAACCCTGGCCGCGATGATCGAACACCGAAACGCGCTGAAAGCCGGTCACATACTGACCATCGAAGATCCGATGGAATTTGTCTTCAAGAACGACAAGTGCGTCATCAACCAGCGCGAGGTCGGCACCGACACGCACAGCTACGAGCACGCACTGGTCAACGCGATGCGCGAGGCGC
>LJTS01000061.1 GCA_001304425.1 Betaproteobacteria bacterium SG8_40 | reverse complement strand
TGCTCGACATCCAGAAAATCATCCGTTTCCTGAAGGAACGCGGGATCGGCGTGTTGATCACGGACCACAATGTTCGCGAAACACTGGGCATCTGTGACCGCGCCTACATTATCAACGACGGTTCCGTCCTGGCCTGCGGGAAACCGGAAGAAATCGTTTATAATGAAAGCGTAAGAAAAGTCTATTTAGGCGAGCATTTTCGCCTGTGATGCACCATTCGCTCACAACCGATCACAGCCCGGCGTCGGCCATATCATGAAACATTCATTGCAACTCAAGCTGTCTCAGCACCTCACGCTGACGCCCCAGCTGCAGCAGTCAATCCGGCTCTTGCAGCTCTCGACGCTTGAGTTGAACCAGGAAATCGAACGCTTCCTGCAGGAAAATCCACTGCTCGAGCGCGAAGAAGACGAGGAGTCCCCGGCAACGCCGGCTGCTCCAGGTCAGGAAGCGGCGATAACGACCACCAGCAGCACCACCGAAACAAGTTCCCAGGAGACCCAGGAGAGTCAGCCGCAGTCGGACTGGAGCGGTGAAGAGGGATACACCTCCTACGGCAATCCGGAGTCGGACGATGACGATTCGGAACCGCCGCTGGCAGCGGGCAGCGCCACGCTGCGCGAGCATTTGCTCGGACAACTTTCTTTGATGCCGCTTTCGGAGCGCGACACTCAGCTTGTCGCCTACCTGATCGACAATCTCAACGACGACGGTTTCATACAGGACGACCTTGGCGAGCTCGCCGGCCTGTTGCCCGAAGAACTGGAAATCGACAGCGATGACCTGAGCATAGCGCTGAAATACCTGCAGAGCCTTGAACCGGCTGGCGTCGGCGCGCGCAATATCGGCGAGTGCCTTGCCCTGCAGATAGAAGCCTTGCCCGAGGACACGCCGTACCGGGCTCAAGCGCTGCAAGTGGTGCGCGAGAATCTCGATACGCTGGCTCTGCGCGACTACACGAAGCTCAAGAAAATCCTGCGATGCGACGACGACACGCTGCGAAACATCCAGAGTCTGATCACGCACCTCAATCCGCGACCCGCGGCCAACTACACCGGCAGCGAAGCCAGATACGTCGTCGCCGACGTCATTGTCAAGAAAGTAAAGGGGATGTGGGTCGCCTCGCTCAACCCGGACGCGATGCCAAAGCTCCGGGTCAATCGCATGTACGCGGACATCCTCCATCGTAACCGCGACGCCAGCCTCCAGCAGCTCTCTGGCCAGCTGCAGGAAGCCAAATGGCTGATCAAGAACGTGCAACAGCGTTTCGATACGATTCTGCGCGTGTCGCAGGCGATTATCGACCGGCAACGGCATTTTTTCGAGCATGGCGAAGTGGCAATGCGCCCCCTCGTCCTGCGGGAAATCGCGGAGACGCTGACGCTGCATGAATCGACCGTCTCGAGGGTCACGACGCAGAAATTCATGTTCACACCGCGGGGCATTTTCGAACTCAAGTACTTCTTCGGCAGCCACGTCACCACGGAAACCGGCGGGGCGTGTTCTGCCACTGCTATCCGGGCGCTGATCAAGCAGCTGGTCGCAGAGGAGGACGCGCGCAGCCCGCTGTCCGACAGCCAGATTTCCGAGATCCTGGGCAAACAGGGAATCGTGGTCGCACGCCGAACCATCGCGAAGTACCGCGAGTCCCTGCAGATACTGCCCGTCAACTTGCGCAAAGCCATCTAGCCCAAAATCCCCGCAGGAGGGTCGTTAATGAACTTGAAAGTCTCAGGGCACCATCTCGACATCACGCCCGCGATCAATACTTATATCGAAGAAAAGCTGGCACGGATCTCGCGCCATTTCGACCAGGTTATGGACGTTGACGTCATCCTGTCGGTCAGCAAACTCGACCAGAAAGCCGAGGCGAAGGTGCACCTCAGTGGCAAGGACCTATTCTGCGAATCAACAGATTCGGACATGTACGCGGCCATCGACAGTCTGGCCGACAAACTCGATCGCGTGGTTCTCAAGCATAAGGAAAAGCTGGTAAATCACCATCAACAGGAGTCCATCCGGCGCGCCGAAGGCTAGGCATCGGATCGCACATCATGAGCCAACTTGAGCGGCTGCTGCCAGCAGACAATGTCATCCTCGATCTGGATGTCACCAGTAAAAAGCGTGTCTTCGAACACGCCGGTTTGCTTTTCGAGAACACTCTGGGTATCAGCAGAAGCACGATATTCGACGCCCTGCTCGCGCGCGAGCGGCTCGGTTCCACCGGACTCGGTCACGGGGTGGCAATTCCACACGGTCGAATCGCCGGGCTGAAGGAAGCGGCAGGCGCGTTTATTCGCACCCAAACGCCCATCCCCTTCGAGGCACCGGACGGAAACCCGGTCAATCTGATTTTCGTCCTGCTGGTGCCCGAGAAAGCAACCGATCAGCACTTGCAGATTCTTTCCGAGTTGGCCCAAATGTTCAGCGACAGAAGTATTCGCGCGAGCTTGAATGACGCTACCGGTGTTGAAAGCGCGCAGCGCACTATTACTGAATGGGAACCGCATGCCCCGGATCGGCGTCGCGCAGCTGTTTGATGGCAATGCCGACGCGCTTGAACTGAGCTGGGTTTCCGGGCCGCGCGAGTCGGCCCCGGTTCTGGACAGCGCGGCCGTCAACCAGTCTTCGCAAGGATTGATCGGCCACCTCAATCTGGTTCATCCGAACTGGATACAAATATTCAGCCGTACCGAAGCGGCTTATTTTTCCGGGCTCGACGATCAGGCCCAGCGCGAGGCACTCGATCGGATATCGGAGAGCGGCATTGTTTGCATCATTCTCACCGATGGCGAGAAAGCGCCGCAATCACTGGCCGATTTTGGAGAATCCAGGCAGATACCGGTTTTTTCCTCGCCGATGGCGAGCTTGCAGGTCATCTGGGTGCTGCGCACTTACCTGGGCCGTGCACTGGCGGAGTTTGTCACCCGCCATGGCGTGCTTCTCGACGTCCTCGGAGTCGGTGTCCTCATTACCGGCGAAAGCGGGGTCGGCAAGAGCGAACTTGCACTGGAGCTGATTTCCCGTGGTTCGGGGCTGGTCGCCGATGACGTCGTCGAGTTGTACCACATCGCGCCCCGGACCCTGGAAGGACGCAGTCCGCAGTTACTCAAGGACTTTCTCGAAGTTCGCGGGCTGGGCATGCTCAATATCCGCACCATTTTTGGCGAAACGGCAGTGCGCCGGCGCAAGAATCTCAAACTGATCGTGCAACTTGAAAAACCTGTGGGCGGGAACCTTCCGGGCGTCGAACGGCTGCCGCTGAACGCCAGTGTCGATCGCATTCTGGACGTCGATATCCGCACTGTACAGTTGCCGGTCGCCGCCGGGCGGAATCTGGCAGTTCTGGTCGAGGCAGCGGTGCGCAACTACGTTCTGCAGCTGCGCGGCATCGACAGCACGCAGGAATTCATCCAGCGGCAGGAACGTTATCTGGGCTTACAGGACTGACGGTGGGAACCGGCCTTCAATGAAGTCTCTGCACCGACAAGCAGGCCTTTTCGCATCCGCGCACGGCTGAACCTCCATGCAACTTGTCATCATTACCGGGTTGTCGGGTTCGGGAAAAAGCATCGCGCTGAAGGTGCTCGAGGACAGCGGCTATTATTGCGTGGACAACCTTCCCGCACCGTTGCTGCGCGATACCGTGGACTTCCTGCGTAGTGCAGGCTCTGAGCGCGTTGCAATCAGCATCGATGTGCGTAGCGGTTCGAGCCTGTTACATCTGCCGGACCTGCTCGAGCAGATGAAGTCCAGCGACCTCGAGACACACATTGTGTCTCTCGACGCAAAGGCCGAGACACTGGTCAAGCGGTTTTCCGAGACACGAAGACGCCATCCGCTGGCCGAACATGACCGCACCCTGGTCGAGTCCATCGAACTCGAACGCGAACTGCTGGAAGAGGTGGGCACGCTTGGCAACCGCATCGACACCAGTGATCTCAACCCCAATGCACTCAGAAACTGGGTACGCGACCTGCTCACCCTGCGTGATACCGACCTCGTGCTGTTGTTTCAGTCATTCGGATTCAAGCACGGCATTCCGCTTGATGCCGACTTTGTATTTGACGTGCGATGCCTGCCAAACCCCCACTACGATCCGAAGCTGCGTGACTTCACGGGGCGGGACGCCAATGTCGTGGAGTTCCTCGCGGCCAATAACGACGTGCGCGACATGATTCTTCATGTGCGCGACTATGTCGAGCGCTGGCTTCCCTGTTTCGTGCGGGATAATCGCAGCTATCTGACGGTAGCCATCGGCTGCACCGGCGGCCGGCATCGATCTGTTTACTTTGCCGAACAACTCTCCGCTTACTTCGGAAAAAGCCGGCAGGTCCTGATCCGGCATCGCGAGCTCGCGACATAAGCGCGCCGATTGCCCGGCCGAACCAAATGAGATTTCCCTTGTCTGGGAGCCAATGACCGAGATTCGCACTGTCACACTGGCGCTGACCGGTGCTTCGGGAATGCCCTACGGTATACGGCTGCTCGAATGCCTGCTGCATGCCCGAAGACGCGTGTATCTGCTGTATTCACAAGCCGCGCAGATTGTCGCCCGCCAGGAAATGTCGATTTCACTACCGGCACGAGCAAGTGAGGCCGAGGCTTACTTCAACGAACGATTCTCGCCCGAACCCGGCCTGCTGCGCGTGTTCGGTAGGGAACAATGGTTTGCGCCCGTCGCTTCGGGTTCAAATCCTGCCGACGCCATGGTCGTTTGCCCTTGCACCATGGGCACGCTGGCATCGATCGCGGCAGGGCTTTCGGATAACCTGATCGAACGCGCTGCTGACGTCATGCTCAAGGAACGCCGCCCCCTGGTGCTGGTGGCACGCGAGACCCCGCTGTCATCAATTCACTTGCAGAACATGCTGCGGCTGAGCGACGCGGGTGCGACCATCTTGCCGGCCAACCCCGGGTTTTATCATCACCCTAAAAGCACGGAAGCCCTGGTCGATTTCGTCGTAGCGAGAATTCTCGATCAACTCCGCATCGAGCACACTTTGATGCCACGCTGGGGTAACGAGGACGACACCGATGCCTGATCCTTCGAATCCGGACCCTGCCGACATCGCCATTTTCCCGTTGAGCCTCGTGCTGTTCCCGGGCGGGTTGCTGCCGCTGAAGATTTTCGAACAACGCTATATCGAGATGACCAAGGCCTGCCTGCGCGACGATTCCCCCTTTGGAGTCTGCCTGATTCGCAGCGGGCATGAAGTGGGCTCGCCAGCCGAACACGAGCCCATCGGCTGCAGTGCCCGAATCCGGCAATGGGACATGCCGCACACCGGGATATTTCATCTTGCTTGCCTCGGTGAAACCGCGTTCCGCGTGGTCGAGTCGCGGGCAGGGAAGAATGGCCTGATTCACGGCCGGGTCGAATGGCTGAGCAGTCACGGCGAAGGCATTGACCCAGAACATTTCAATACCTGCCGGAGCATGCTCGAATCGCTAGCGAAGCGCGCAGGCCAGGACATTTTTGCCGGACAGGCCGCGTACGACGATCCGGAGTGGGTCAGCTATCGCCTCGCCGAATTGCTCCCGGTCGACAGTCGCGGCAGGCAAGCCCTGCTCGAAGAACGCGACACCGGACGACGTCTCGCCGCCATCAGCCAGGTGCTTCAACCGGGCTGAATCTTGCCGCCCCTCGCTGTCGACGAGCCCTGTAAGCGGCCAATGAGCTTTCGCACCGGTACCGGTATCGCATAACGCTCTGCTTCATGAGGGGTGACCCAGACACGTCCCGGTTGCTCTGTCGCCCGGGCCGGATGGATCACCCGGCATACCAACGGCGAAATGGTCAACGAGAAGTGGGTGAAGCCGTGTTCGATCGGAACCATGGCATCAACCGCTTCGGCCTCCAGACCGAACCTGGCGATGCAAATCCGCGCCGCATCCGCCACGTCATCGGTTTCAGGAAAGCTCCACAAACCGCCCCAGATTCCCGGCGAGGGACGCTTCTCCATCATGATCTGCCCATCGCTTTGCTGCATGATGAGCATGACAGTCGTGCGGCGCGGGCGATGCTTCCTGGGACGCGGCGCGGGAAAATCATCTGTCCGGCCAAGTGACCTCGCGACACACCGGGCTGCAAGCGGACAGTCCGAACAGTGCGGATGTGAGCGCGTACAAACCTGGGCGCCCAGATCCATCAATCCCTGTGTATAGGCTCTGAGTCCTGTTTCGGGCAGCAGCCGCTCGGCCAACGCCCACAGACGTGCAGCAACATCCGAAGTCCCGGGATAACCCTCGACTCCGAAACAGCGCGCAAGCACCCGTTTGACGTTGCCGTCCAGAATCGGGAAGCTCTGCCCGAAGGCGAAAACAGCAATCGCCCCTGCGGTCGAACGCCCCACGCCGGGAAGGGCGAGGATATCCTCGAAACGGTCAGGGAACCGCCCTTCATGCGTCTGCTCGATACGCTGGGCGGCACGATGCAGATTGCGGGCGCGCGCGTAATAACCAAGCCCGCTCCACATCGCCAGCACCTCGTCCTCTGATGCGCGCGCCAGATCCCGAACCGTTGGAAAGCGCGACACAAAGCGCTGGAAATACGGTACGACCGCACCGACCTGGGTCTGTTGCAACATGATCTCCGACAGCCAGATGCGGTAAGGATCATCGACGTTTTGCCAGGGAAGATGATGCCGGCCGTCGCGATGCTGCCATGCAATGACACTGCCACCAAAGTCGACCGCCTCGGGCGTCGAATCCGAGCGCGCCGCCGCTCCCAACATGGGCTTGCGCGCGACAGCTTTACGCGACGAGGGTTTTTGCTCCATCTGACTATCGGAACAAGCTCTTGAGGCGTTGTTTCAGCTCCTCCTCGGGCTTGGCCGTGGGGTCGGCCGGAGCCGCCTGATCCCCTCCGGCATTCGCGTCGCCGCCATCAGCGCCTCCGAGCAGCTTCTCGCCCAGCTCCGATTCCAGCTTCTTCTTCAGCCTGGTCTCTTCCGCCTTGAGCCGCTGCTTCGCCTGTTGCTGGATCGCATCGGAAAACTGCAGCTCATACTTGAGCGCGGTCAGCGGCCCGGACACACGCACCGGCACAGTAATGCCGGCCACCTCGTCGAGTGCCTTGCCGCCCTGCCCGGTCGATGTTGCCACCAGCGAGGTCTTGGCAACATAGTCGATGCTGCCTTCGACAAGATTCAGATTACCTGCACCATTGAGTCGAATGAACGGCGAAGTCAGTGACAGGTCTTCATTGCGCGCCTGTCCATTATCGATTTTGAAGCTTGCTTTCAGTTCCGAGAAATCCGTCTTCTCCGTCGGTGATGCTGCGGTTTGCTGGTCGCGCTTGAGCGAGAGCATGTCGCCGGCACTGCGCAGCGACTGCGCCAGGTTGATCCCCTTGATCGCGCCGTCTTTCAGCAGCAGCCCGGCGTCGCCGGTCAACGTCTTGATCAACGCACCGTACGTATCGCCCTGCGCGGTGAAATCGAGATCGACGCTGCCCCGTCCGTCGAGCAGGTCCTGATCGAGCGCATCCCGCAGCAACGGCCCGATCGTCACGCCGGACAGGCTCTGCTTGACCGCGAACGAATTACTGTTCGCATCAGCCGTGACGACGCTTCGCACCGAGCCGCCGTAAAGTGTGGCAAGCAGTGGATTAACCTCCACCTTGCCGTCTTTGGCCTTGACCGTGACCCGCACATCGGAAAGTTTCACGTTCGACGCAATCAGCGAGCCGATACGCAGTTTGCCATCGAGATTGAGGGCTTTGAGCGCTGACAGATCAATTCGCGACTCGCCCTTTTCACCACCCTTTTCAGTCGGCTTCTCTTCCTCTTTTTTCGTTTCCCCGGCGGGCCGGTAGCGATCGAGATCGAGCTTGTCGATCGCCGCGTCGAACTGGACGAACGGCTCAGCAAACTGCTGCATGCTGAACTTGCCATCGATATTCGACTCGTCAAAGCGCGATTTCAAATCGACCTTGACCGTCTCGCGTTTAACATCCGCATCGACTTTGCCCGACAGCGCGATGGTGGTCGACTTCATCGGCAACGCAGGCGACCGCACCTCATATTCGCCGGCAATCGCGGCCAAGCGATAACGCTGTGTTTCCAGATTAGCGGAAACCGGAGTGCTCACTCGCCCTTTCACGGCGTTCTCACCCTGCTCGGCGTCCAGGTCGATCACCAGTTCGCCTATGTTCAACGCACTTGCCGAGCCCTTGACTGCCGACAGCCGTACGTTTGCATCCGCTCGCAACTGCGGCCCGCGCGCCTGCACCACCGCCACGACCGCCTCACCGCTGGCCTGCTCTGGCGTCACCGCCAGCCGCGGTGCATCGAGTTTCGCAGTAAACGTGTTCTCCGCCTGTGATCCTGCTGCGCCGACCGTCAAGCCCTGCAAATCGATCTGCTGGCTTTGCAGATCCATCGCCAGCTTCGGCAGCTGAATTCTGCCTTCCGTTAACTCGGTCCCGGCAAATACCCCGGTGAGGTTCGCGATCAGCTGTTCTACGGTTACTGCGGTCTTGTCCAGCAGCAGTTTTGGCACCGACGCATTGACGGAAAAACGGTCTTTGTCCATCACACCCGAAACTTCAAGGTCCATACTGCTAACGGCGGTTCTCTGGAGCGCAGGCTGCGCTTCCACACCGGCTGCTGAAACCGTCAGCTTCAAATCGCTGACCGTTGCAACCACACCGTCTGCACCCGCCTCAAGACCAGTGACCTTGAAAATCCGTGATGCGGTGTCCGCCTCCAGCGTGCCCGACGCGCTTGTTCGCAAATCGACCCGCGGCTTGTCGGCTCTTACCAGAGCACTGTAATTGAACTGCGTCGGCACTCCCTCAGCCACGCGCCCGGTCTGCAGCGAAAGTTCCGCGATCTCGTAGGTTGCGCCGGCCTGTTCGTCGAGATAGGTGAACGTTCCGTTATCAATACGCACGCCCTGGACGTCGAGCTTCATCGCCGGCCGTTCGCCTTCGTCTGCCACGGAGTCACTCTCATCGCTGGACGTTTCCTTGTCCTCGTCAGCCTCCTTGGTCAGGTCGTCGATATTGCTGGTGCCGTCGGCATGCTTGATGATGCGCGCCCGCAAGCCGTCGACCACAATTTCATCAACGACAATCTGCCTGGACAGCAGTGGCAGCAACGCCAGCGCCACACGCAGATCGTCCACCCCGGCAAATTCGGTCTGCGTGTCACGCTCGGACAACTGCGTCGGCCCCAGGCCGACACCGATCTTCGGGAAAAACGTGAGGCGAATGTCCCCCTCGATGTTGAGGGTACGGCCTGTCTCCTCTTTTACCAGTTCGACAATGTCACCCTTGTATTCGTTGGGATCGAATGTCGCCGCAACGTAAGCAAACAGGGCACCGATCAGCACAACCACCGCGAACAGCGCATACAAACCGTACTTCAGGTACTTCACTGTTTGAACTCCTCCTCAAGCAGGGCGGATTTCCGGTTACAAGCCGCACCGCAATGAACGGCGACAGCCCCGGCACCTTTCACGCCCCGGTCGCATGTAAGCGCACATTATCGCCGCAGACCGTCCGTGGCGAAATCCCCATTCCGGCGGGCGGTGCGTTCGCGGTCCCGGAGACTTCACCGATCAAATGGACCGTCGATTACAAGAGCCCTTGCACAGGATCCAGATAATTAGTCGGGGTGGGAATGTGATTGACTCGCCTCAAAGCGAGCCAATCATCCCTCGCGCGAGCCGTGCTCGCTTGTCGAACCCGGTGGCTTCTCACCCGTCGTTCGCTCCAACCAAAGCAAAGGGCCCTTTATGGGCCCTTTGCTTTGGTTGGAGCGGGTGATGGGAATCGAACCCACGTTCTTAGCTTGGGAAGCTAATGTTCTACCATTGAACTACACCCGCGAACATTCAAGCGTAAGGCAGCAAGTCTACCGTTGGCTGGCGCGACGAGCCAGCCCGAACTCTTCCAAAGCGGCAACTTGTTGGCGACTCTAGCGTACATCCCATCCCGGCCTCGTCCCGATTGGCTGGGAAACCTAACCCTTCAGATACAGATCATCGTCGAAACTCGCAATCCAGGCCGGCTTGAACATAACCAGGTCGGTCACAATCAGGCCATTGATGAACGCCTCCGGAAACATCATCAGC
>LJTS01000060.1:19537-22519 GCA_001304425.1 Betaproteobacteria bacterium SG8_40 | reverse complement strand
TGAACCAGAGCGCCGGGCGGGCGTTCGCCGGCCCGGCTTGCCAGTCCGCGGCGAGCCGCTCGCCGAGCGCGATGCCCTGCGCGCGCAGCGCGGCCTGGCGCTCGGCGTCGCCGTCGCGCGCATAACTGCGAAAGCTCGAGACCAGCTCGACACGGTGGCCGGCCTGCGCCAGCGCGCGCATCAGCAGGCCCGCGACGCGCCGGTCGCCGGAGGGAACGCCGTGCGTCGGCGCCTTGAGCGGCGCGTAAAAGGCGATGCGCATGCCCGGATTTTATGCTGCGCACCGTGCGGACTATGCGGCCTGCGTGCGCTCGGCAGCATGGCTTGCCGGCAGGCCGAACTTTTCCGCCAGCCGCTCGAGGTTGGACTCGAGCCGGAAATGCGCATCGACGCGCGCCTGGCCGGCGGCGCCCAGCGCATGCCGGCGCGCCGGGTCGCCGATCAGTGCGGCGAGCGCCTGCGAGAGGGCGTCGGCCGAATCCGGCGGTACCAGCAGCCCGGTCACGCCGTTCTCGATCAGTTCCGGAATCGCCGACACTGCCGTACTGATGCAGGCCAGCGCCTGGCTTTGCGCCTCGAGCAGCACGTTCGGCAGGCCGTCTCGGTCGCCGTCGCGCGCGATGCGTGAGGCGAGCACGAACAGGTCGGCAGCGCGGTACTCGCCGAGCAGATCGTCCTGCGCAAGTGCGCCGCGCCAGACAATGCGCTCGCCGAGGCCGAGGTTGCGCGCGCGCTGTTCGAGCTTCGCGCGCAGCGGGCCGCCGCCCGCGTGCACCAGGCGCCAGTGCAGCGTGCGCGGCAGGCGTGCCAGCGCCTCGAGCAGCACATCGGTGCCCTTCTTCTCGACCAGCCGGCCGACGCTGAGCAGGGTCACCGGGTCGGCCGGATCGCTGCCGTCGCGTGCCGGGCGTGCGCTGCGCGTTACCGCGGGCGGCGGGAAGCGCGCGAGGTCGACGCCGTGGTAGACCAGCTCGACGCGTCCCGGCGGCGCGAGCGCCGCGAGGTGATCGCGGTTGGTCGCGGTGCAGGTCACCAGCCAGGCGCAGGCGGCGAGCTTTTCGCGCTTTTCCCATTCCGGCGTGGTCCAGATGTCCTTGGCATGCGCCGACCCGCTCCAGGGCAGGCTGCGCAGCAGCGCGCAATAGCGCGTAACCGAGGCCGGGGTATGCAGGAAGTGGACGTGCAGCCGCGCGACGTCCTGCGGCAGCTCGGCGGCGAGCACCAGCGCCTGGCCGAAGCGCCGCACGCGGTTCGGGGTCGGGTCGCGGCGCAGGTCGCGCAGCCACAGGGCGCGCGCCGCCGCGTAGCTCGGCCAGCGACGCACGCGCTGCCAGGCGCGCAGCACGCGCCGCGGCTCCCGGGTGAGATACTCGGGCAGGTAGAGCAGCGGCGCGCGGATCTCGGCGTGCACCGGGTGCCTGCGCCGGTCGGTCGGATGGCGCAGGGAGACGATGAGGCACTCGAGGCCGCGACGCTCAAGCGCCGCGATTTCCTGTGCGATGAACGCTTCGGAGAGTCGCGGGTAGCCCTTCAGGACGAGCGCGACGCGTCCCGCGCGGGTGCCGCTCACGGTGTCAGGCGCGGCGCGGGAGCGCTTCCGGCGCGGCGGCGTCGTGCGCGTCTTCGCCGGCGTGCTCGCGCGTGACCCAGGGCGCGACCAGGCGCGCGACGTTCTCGAGCCCCTCGAGCAGGCCCGGCACCACGACTTCGGAGGGCCGGTTGCGCCGCGGCAGCGCGCGCAGCGCGGCCGCCATGGTTTCCGCGTCGTGGCGTTCGTCGTCGACCAGCATGCTCACCAGGCCGAGGCTCGCGGCGCGCGAGGCGCGGATGAACTGCTCGAGCCGCGGCGTGGTGCGCGGCACGATCAGCGCGCGCTTGTCGAGCGAAAGCACCTCGCAGAAGGTGTTGTAGCCGCCCATCGCAACCACGCCCGCGGCGCGCGCGACCAGCGTTTCGAGGTGGTTGTAGAACGTGATCGTGTCGACGCGCTTGAGGCGCGCGGCGCGCTCGATGAACTCGTTCTGACGGGCCGAATGCATGAACGGGCCGAGCACCAGCAGCGCGGGGTACGGCAGCAGCGGATCGTGTTCGTAGGCGCGCAGCACCCAGTCGATCAGCGACTCGCCGTCGCCGCCGCCGCCGGTGGTCACCAGCAGGTAGGGCCGCCGTGTGATCTCGGGCAGGCGTGCCATCGCGTCCGTGTGCGATGCCTCGCGCGCGAGGTAGCCGGTGTAGACCATGCGCTGACGCACGCTGTGCGGCAGCGAAATGCCTTCCAGCGGATCGCAGATCTGTGGCAGGCCGTAGACCCAGATCTCGTCGTAGTAGTCGCGCAGCGCCGGAACCGCGTTCTTGCGCTCCCACTCCGGCGCCAGCAGGCGCGGCTCGTCCATGACGTCGCGCAGGCCGAGCACCAGGCGCGTGCCGCGCGGCTTCAGCATCTTGAGCGTGTCGAGCACCTCGCCGCGCAGTCCGAGGGGCTCCTTGTCGACGATGAAGATGTCGGGGTCGAACACCTCGGCGGTGTGGTGGATGATCGACGCGCGCATCGCCAGCGTGCGATCGATGTCGATGTGCAGGTTGAGCGGCGTGTACTCGCCGTTGCGCAGCTTGATCACGCCGGGCACGCGGACGAAATCGACTCGCGAGCGGAAATCGAAGCTGCCGATGATCGGAGAGCCGGACAGGATCAGCACCGACAGGTGCTCGAAGCGCTCGACCAGCGCGTGCGCGATGGTCTGGCAGCGCCGCAGGTGGCCGAGGCCGAAGCTGTCGTGGCTGTAGATGAGGATGCGGCCGGCGCTGTTAGGCGTTCTCATGAGTGCTGTCCCCGATTGCGCGTTGCCGCTCGGCCGACGTCGTGTATCTCGCCCCCTGGCGCGCCGTCGGCAGGGCGGATTGTCATCCCGGGCCGCGGGCGAGCGCAAGTCCGTCCGTGCAGCACCCGAAACGGCTTGCCCGATTGTGTTAGATAGACGCCTG
>LJTS01000060.1:0-19518 GCA_001304425.1 Betaproteobacteria bacterium SG8_40 | reverse complement strand
CTGCGTCCCGCAAAACGCGCCCGCCGTGCGGCGGCCCATGCCCAACCTCATTCTCGTTCACCAGCGCACCAAGCAGGATCCGGCCGATTACGCGGAGATCGCGCGTCGCATCGCCGCGCGTGCGCCGGACATTGCGGTGCACGTCGCCGGCACCAAGGCGCGTGATTGGCATCCGGCCGGGTTCGACGCTGCGGCTCCCACGCTGACCGTCGCGCCGATGCCGCTGCGCGGCTTCGCGCCGCCGCGCGGTGCGGTCTGCCAGGGCAACGAGTTTCCCAAGGGCGAGCAGTACGAGCGGCTCACGGCGATCGGCGTCGCCGTGCCGCGCTGGACGCGCATCGTGCCGGGCATCGCGCTCGATGCGGCGGACTGGGGCCCCTACGTGGTGGTCAAGCCCGAGCTGGGGCGCAAGGGCGCCGAGATCTTCATCAAACGCACCGGCCGCGTGCGCTACCGCGCGCCGGAGACCTTTCCCGAGGATCATCCGGTGCGCAAGGCGCCGCTCGTCGCCCAGCAGTTCGTCTACACCGGGCGCTGGCCGGTCAACTACCGCGTGGTGACGCTGTTCGGCACGCGGCTGCTCGCCTGGCGCTGCGAGGCCGATCATCGGTACTGGCCGCTCGAATCGCGCTGGGATTTCCGCGCCACCGGCGGCATCACCGTGGTTTCGAACAAGAAGGACTCGCACTACGCGCTCGCCTTCGACGCCGACGTCATCGCGCTGGCCGAGCGCGCGCACGCGGCGTTTCCCGAGCAGCCGCTGCTTGGCACCGACATCGTGCGCGACGCGGACAGCGGCGCGCTTTACGTGATCGAGTGCAACCCGCGCGGCGACGCCTGGCTGATCTCCTCGGACACCGGGCGCGAGATCGAGCAGGCCAACGGCCTCGATTTCGCCGCCCAGTTCGACGCGCTCGAGGTCGCGACCGAAGTGCTGATCCGCGAGACGCGCGCGCGCGCCTGCTGAGGCGCCGGGCGTACACTGGCGCCATGCCGATCGACGTCCGGCCGCAGGTGATCGTCGCGCTGATGTGCCTGGGCATGGCGCTCGCCTTCGCCGTCGCCGACCGGCGCTCGCCGACGAGCCGCACGCTGTCGCTGTTTTTGGCCGGCGTCGGTCTGTCCATCGGCGTCGGCGCGCTGGTCGCGCTGCCGTTTCACGCGCGCCACGGGCTGCAATGGTGGAGCGGCATCTTCGCGATCCCCGAAACGCTTGCCTTCGTCTTCGCCTACGAATGGATCCTGCGCGTGCGTCGCACGGTGCCGGCGCGCAACCTGCAGACGCGCTTCGGCGACCGGCAGTTGCGCGTCGCGCAGGGCCTTGCGCTGCTCTACTTCGGCCTCGCGCTGGCGCTGCCGGCCGAGCGCTCGGTCTATTTTCAGAACGTCGAGGTCGGCACACGCCCGTTCGGCGCGTGGCAGTTCTGGATCTTTGCGGCGCCGCTCGGCGTCTCGCTCGTTCTCGGCATCGGCTCGGTGCTGCTGCTGCTCAACCGACGTCCCGACAAGGCCGAGCTGATCCGGCTGGTGGCGTTCATCGTCGGTGCGCCGATCATGGCGCTGGGGCTGGTGGTGCCGGTCGACTACGCGCCGGTCACGACCGCAATCGGCCTGCTCATTTTCCTCGTCGGCGGCGTGCAGTACCACGTCATCCAGGGCGCGCGCGGCCAGTTCATGTCGCGCTTCCTGTCACCCCAGGTCGCCGAATTGGTGCGCGAGCGCGGATTGCGCAGCGCCACCCAGGAGCAGACGCTCGAGATCTCGGTGGTGTGCTGCGACCTGCGCGGCTTCACCGCCTTTTCCGCAGCGACCGAATCGCGGGAGGTGATCCGCATCCTGCGCGAGTACTACGACGCGGTCGGCGCGGCAGCCGGAGCGGTCGGCGGCACCATCAAGGACCAGGCCGGCGACGGCGTGCTGATCCTGATCGGCGCGCCGATCGCCTTCCCGGATCACGCGCAGCGCGCGCTCGACCTTGCCGCGCGCATTCGCGGCGAAGGCGGGGCGCTCGCGGCGCGCTGGTCGCGCGCCGAGCGCCGGCTCGGCGTCGGCGTTGGCGCAGCGAGCGGTTACGTGACGGTGGGCGTCATCGGCGGCGCCTCGCGCCTTGAGTACACCGCGGTCGGACCGGCGGTGAACCTGGCCTCGCGGCTGTGCGCGGAGGCCCCTGCCGGCGAAGTGCTGGTCGACGCGCGCACCTGCGAACTGATCGCCGACGAGGTGCGCCGTGCCCGCCTGCGCTCGGGCGAGGCGTTGCGGCTGAAGGGATTTCCCGAGCCGGTGCCGAGCTTCACGCTCGGCGCGGGCTGAGCGCGCCGCGCGGCGTTACTTCTTCCAGTCCATGATCGGCACCCAGGCGCGCAGCGCGCGCCCCTGGTACACACGGCCCTGGATGCGATTGGCGAGCGCGTCGGCCTCCGCCTTGCTCATGTCCATCTCGATGACGGCGCTGGGCGTGCCCGATTCGTGCACCAGTTTGATCGCCCCGACCGGCGCGAACGCGCTGAGTTCGTCCTGAATGAGGTCCTCGGTCACGTCGTCGGGAAGGTTGCCGATCACGATGCGCATGTCGATTGCCTCTTTGTGCATTAGCGAACGATCGCCGTATGATACCGGCGGTCTCCCGGGGCTGTATTGATGGCGTTCGCCGAACTTTTTTCCGGAATCGCGGGCCGCCTGTTCGGCCCGGCCGCGCCGCCGGATGCGGACCAGGCGCTGGTGGCTGACGCGATCGAGGCGATCGTCGACGCGGTCGATCCGCGCATCCGCGCCGAGCGTCGCTATGCAAGCAAGCTCGAAGCCGGCGTGCGGCGCACGATCGAGCACATGCGTGCGATCGGGCAGCGGCTGCCCCCGCCGGTCGACTTGTCGCCCGCGAGCTGGCAAAGCGAAGCGCTGGTGCGCTGTTGCTTTGCAAGGCCGGATGACGTGCGTGAGCTGCTCGGTCGCAGCCGCGAGCTGTACCGGTTTTTCGCTGCCAATCCGGGCTGCGACGAGGCGCATGCGCTGCTCGGAATGCGGCGTGAGGAGCGCACCGTGCTCGCGACCGCGCTGGTCGGCGACGCGTTGCGCCAGGACGTGCAGCAGGTGACGGTCAGTTTCGATCGACGCCGCCTGATCGCGCCGGCGGCGGACGCACTCGGCTGCCGGCGCGAGGTCGGCGCAGCGATACTGCGGCGCATGGCGGCGCTGGCGCTGCAGGGCATGATCGGCAAGGAACGCCGCGTCAAGGACCTCGAGGAACGCAAGGGGATCCTGGCGACGCGGCTGCGCATGCTGCATCTGCGCCGCGACGGGGTGCAGCGCGCACTCGAGGAGGAAGCCGAGGACCCGGCGGCGGAGATCGCTCAGCTGGAACGCGCGCTGCAGGCCACGGTGGACGAGTTCATCGCGGAAAAGGCAAGCCTCAAGACGCTCGAGGGCATCATCGACGGCGTGCGCCGCATCTTCGAGGCGCCGCAGAAGGTGCTCGGCCTCGAGACCCTGGAGATGCGCCTGAGCGGCACGGGCGTGCGGGTGGAGGTCGGGTCGCGCGAAGCGGCGACCGACCTCAGGCTGCAGGAGTTGTTCATCGGCGACGACCTGCGCGGCGTGATCGCGTTCGTGCGCTGCGCGCGGCAGGACATGCCGCCCCCGGACGATGCGATTCGCCGCGCGGCGCGAACGCTGATCTGAGCGCGGCCGGCGCCGCTATTTGCAGACGCCGGTGCAGCGGATCACGCGTTCGGCGCAGCTGATCTGTGCGAATGAGGCGGCCAGTTCGGGCTGCACGTCGCCGCCCGAGTGATAGAGCCTGGCGTTGTTGCACTGGCGCTGCGCGGTCGCGTAGCTCACGTCGGTCAGCCAGGCGACGTTGGAGCAGCCGGGCCGGCCGATGCCGAAGCGCAGACCGACCGAGTACTCGCCGCAGAGCAGGCCGCGGTGAGTCACCGACGCTTCGATGGTCCACTCGCCCTTCGGGCTGAGCGTGGCCTTGCCGCCGCCGAAGTCGAAGTCGAGCTGATTCGGCTTGAGCACGACCGACGCGCTGCCGACCGCCTGTGCCGGGGCGCTCGAGCGATCGTAGGTGGTCTGCGCCGCGCTCTCGGTTGCCGCGCACAGCAGCAGCGCCGCGAGCGGGGCGATCACGGCGGCGAACGGGCGATCAGGGCGCATGGTTCTCGACGGGTCGGCTGGCGTGACCGGCGATGATAGCAGGCGTCGGTATACTGGCCGCGGTTTTCCGCCCATGCGCCTCAACCTTCGCGGCAAGATCCTTGCGTATGTTGCGCTGCCCGTCGTGCTGATCTTGGGCGGCGCAGAACTCTATCGCGTGCTGCAGCTCTACGATGGCCTGAAGCAGGCCAGGATCAGGGACGAAACCGAGCGCGCCACGCGCGAAGCGAGCGAGCTCGATGCGCGCTTACGCGAAGTGGCGCGAATCGCGAAAGACACGGCGATGTTTCTCGAGCTGAACCCCGGCATCGAGCGTGCGCGGCTCTTTGATCTCGTTCGCAACAACGTTCGGGCCGATCCTCTGGTCTACGGTGCGGCGATCGCGTTTTCCCCGAGCGCGACGCCCGACGGGCGACGCTTCGCCCCGTATGCGTCCCGGACGGCCGACGGCGGTCTCAGAACGATGGACATCGGCAGCCAGGGCTACGACTACACCGCGCCGCAATGGCAGTGGTGGCACCGCCCGCTCGAGCGTCGCGGCGGGGCCTGGACCGATGCGTACCTGGACGAGGGCGCGGGCAACATCATGATGGCGACCTTCTCGGCACCGTTCCCGCAGCAGGGCGTTCCGCTCGGCGTTGTCACGGTCGACGTGGCGCTGCCGAATCTGCGCAAACAGGTCTTCGATGTCGAGGCCGAGCAGCACAAGATGTTCGTCATCGGGGCCGACGAACGCATGGTGTTTGCGCACGACTCGGCGGACATTGGCACGCCGCTCGAGGCGATCGCGCAAAAGCTGGGGCGGCCCGACATTCTCGAGCTCGGGCGCAGGATGCTGCGCATGGCGCCGCGGGGCGCAGGCCATACTGCTGCGCGGGGTTGGGACTCGCCGCAACAGGAAGAGCAGTTGATGTTCTATGCGCAGGTCGAGTCCCCGAAGTGGGTCCTCGGCCTGCGGGTCGACGAAAGTGCCGTGTTCGGCGCCGCGCACGCGCAGCTGCGGCGGGCGGCGTTCGCCATTTCGGCCGCGCTGTTCGTCATCATCGTCGGCCTGGTGAGCGTCACCCGCCGGGTGACCGAGCCCATTGCGCGGCTCGATGCCGCCGCGCGCCGGGTTGCCGCGGGCGACATGGCGGTCGCGCTGCCGGCCGAGGGCGACGACGAAATCGCCCGCTTGTCGCGCACCTTCACCGACATGGCGCGCGCGCTGGTCGAGCGCGAGCAGGCGCTGGTCGCCGAAACTGCGGCGCGCGAGAAGATCGAAACCGAGCTCGCGCTGGCCAAGGAATTGCAGCGCAGCATGCTGCCGCCGTCCGAGGCGCACGACGCCGCGTTCGGGCGCTACGACGTCGCCGCAGCGCTCGAGCCGGCGCGCGCGGTGGGCGGTGATTTTTTCGACTACGTGGTGACGGCGGACGGCCGGCTGATCTTCGTCGTCGCGGACGTCTCGGACAAGGGCGTGCCGGCGGCGCTGTTCATGGTGCGCGCCCACACGCTGATGCGCTCGCTCGCGCCGCGTCTGGCCTCGCCTTCGGAGCTGCTCGCCGCCATGAACGACGCGCTGTGCGCGGACAACGAGCGCTGCATGTTCGTCACGCTGGTCTGCGGTGCGCTCGAGCTGGCGAGCGGGCGCCTCGCGCTCGCCAGCGCGGGGCATGAACCGTGTCTGCGTGTGCGCCGGGACGGCGCTCTGGTCTGGCTGGACGTGGACAACGGGCCCGCACTGGGCCTGATCGAAGCCACCCCGTATCCGCTCGCCGAGCACCGGCTCGAGCCGGGCGACGCGCTGATCCTCTACACCGATGGCATCACCGAGGCCTTCGATGCGCAAAAGCGTGCCTTCGGGCGCGAGAGACTCGAGGCGGCAGCGCGCGACCAGGCGCAGGCTGCGGCGCTCGAGCTGTGCGCCGGGGTGTTCGCCTCGGTGCGCAGTTTTGTCGCCGGCGCCGAGCAGAGCGACGACATCACCCTGCTCGTCGTGCGCTGGCACGGCGCCAGGGCCTGAGCGGGACCGCTACAATGCCTGCGGGCGCGCCGCGCGGCGCGACCCCGCCCGAGCAAGGAGAACACCGCATGAGCCTGACGATCGACGTTGACGCCTCGCAGCCACCGTTCCAGCGCCTGAGCCTCGGCGGGCGCCTCGACACCACCACCGCGCCGGCGCTGGAAAAAAAGGTCGACGAAGTGCTCGCCGCGAAGCCGCTCGCCGTGGTGTTCGACCTCGCGGCACTCGAATACATCAGCAGCGCCGGCCTGCGCGCGATCTTTCGCACCCAGAAGGCCATGCACACGGCGAACGGCGAGGTGCTGATGGTGAACATGCAGCCCGCGGTGCAGAAAGTGTTCGACATCGTCAAGGCGCTGCCGCTGAAGAGCGTGTTCCGCAGCATCGAGGAGCTCGACGACTACCTCGACGCGATGCAGCGCAAGGCGCGCGAGGAAAACCGCTAGGGCTGGAGCGAACGCAGCAGCTGCTGCGCCTGCGGGTCGCGCGGCGCGGCGGCGGCCAGGCGCTGCGCATAGCCCAGCGCCCGCTCGCGCGCACCGCGCTCCCGGCTGAAGCTCGCGCCCGCGAGCAGCAGCTCGCGGCTGGCGGGATGGCGCGCCAGCGCGCGGTCGATCTCTGCGAGCGCGTCCTGCGGCTTGCCGTTCGAATACAGGCCGACCGCGTAGACGTAGGCGAAGCGCACGTCGTCCGGCGCGAGCGCCGCAGCGCGCGCCAGCTCGGCGAGTCCCGCGTCCGCGCGCTGCAGGCGCACCAGCGTGAGGCCGAGGACGTGGTGCAGCGTGGCGTTATCGGGCAGCCGTTGCAGGCCTTCGCGCAGCACGGCTTCGCCCTCGGCGTCCTGCCCCTGGCTGCGCTTCAGATCGGCGAGATTGACGTACGCCGGGACGTGCTGCGGCTCGAGCGCCAGCGCGCTGCGCAGAATCTTCTCCGCCTCGTCGTTGCGTCCGCGCCGGGCGTAGAACGTGCCGAGCGAGGTGCGCGATTCCGGCCGGTCGAAGTTGTAGCGCTGCACCGCCTCGTATTCGGCCGCGGCGCGTTCGAACGCGGCTTTGCGCGTCGCCGGAAAGGACGCGTCGGGGATCGAGGACAGCAGCCAGGCGGCCTCGATGCGCACCGCGCGCAGCGGATCGTCGAGCAGCGGCGCGGCGAGCGCGAGGCGCGGCTCGTCGGGCAGCGCCTCGAGCGCGGAAACGGCGGCGAGGCGCAGCAGCGGGTCGGCGGCCGCAAGCGGCGCGCGCAGGGCATCGAGCGTCTGCGGGCTGAGCGCGGCGCCGAGCGCCTGCGCGGCGCTGGCGCGCGCGATCGCGGCCTGCGAAGGATCGCTGGCGAGCGCCGCGAGCAGGCTGCCGGCGGCGGCCTCGCCGCGCGCGGCTGCGGCGAGCGTGGCGGCAAAGCGCTGGAAGCCCTCCGGCTTGCGCCCGAGGCGGCCCTCGAGCACCGCCGCGGCCCAGGCCGCGTCCTTGTCGGCATGACAGCCAGTGCAGGCGTTGGGAATGCCGAGGGACACGCTCTGGTCCGGGCGCGGCACGCGCAGGCTGTGGTCGCGCCGCGGGTCGATCACCATGTAGGTCGTCGCCGGCATGTGGCAGTCGACGCAGGCGCTGCCCTTGCCATCCGGCTTGTGGAAATGGTGCTTCGGCGCGTCGTAGCGCGCCGGCAGGTGGCATTGCGCGCAGACCGCGTTGGCGTTCGCGCGCAGCGCGCCGCTGTGCGGCTCGTGGCAGTCGCTGCAGGTGACGCCCGCGCGGTGCATCTTGCTCTGCAGATAGGAGCCCCAGATGTAGACCTCGTCGCGCTGCTGGCCATCGGCGTAGTACAGCCCCGGGGCGAGCAGGGACGGGCGGTAATGGTCGAGAAACGGTTTGCCGGCGACGTAGCCTTCCGCGATCTGCGCGCGGCGCGCGTGGCACTGGGCGCAGACTTCGACTTCCGTGCGGCGGTCGTTCGGCTGGTCGCGTGACGCATTGCCAGTGGCGGGGTCGATGGCCCAGGCGATGCCGCGGCGCTCGTCAAGGCGCACCGTCAGGCCCATCGACGGATCCGCGGGCCGGGTCGTTGCCCAGGCGGCATGCGCGCTGCCCGGGCCGTGGCAGGCCTCGCAGCCCACCGTGATCTCCGACCACGCGGTCTTGAACGTGTTTGACGCCGCATCGTAGTTCTTGCGCACGTTGATCGAATGGCAGTCGGCGCACATGAAATTCCAGTTCTGCTGGCGCCGGGTCCAGTGCAACTCGTCGCGGAAGTCGATCTTCTCGTTCGGATAAAGGTGGAACCAGCGCTGGCCACCCTGGTCTTTCGGGCGCGTGTCCCAGGCGATCGACAGCGCCTGCAGCCGGCCGTCGGGAAATTCGACCAGGTACTGCTGCAACGGGTCGACGCCGAAGGTGTAGCGCAGTTCGTACTCGGCGAGCGCGCCGTCGGCGCCGTCGGTGCGTACGAAGTACTTCGCGTTACGCTTGAAGAACGTCGAGGTGATGCCGTTGTAGACAAAGGTCGCCTCGTCGAAATTGCCGAGCACGGTCTTGTCGTTGACGTGCTGCATCGCGCGCGCGTGCTGCGAGGCCTTCCAGGCGTCCGTCTCGGTGCGATGGCACTCGGTGCAGGCGGCGCTGCCGATGAACTCGGGGTGTTGTGGGTTTCAGATTCCACCACGCGATGCCTGCCACGATCAGCGCCGCAAGCAGCAGGCGCGCGGTCCAGCGCCAGGCTCCGCCACGTGCGGACGCCTGCGCCCGCGCCGGATGCTCAGGCGGACGCGTTGCCGTGGCGCGACGGCGCCTGCTTTTCCTTGACGTCAACGGGGAAATGTCCAAGACAGGAGCCGCATTCTGCCAGAGCGAAACAGCTGTCAGTTGCAAGGCGTGCTGATTAGCGGTTCGGAATGTGGAATTGATGCGCGTATTTCGCGCCGAGCGACTAAAATCCCCGGCTCGAATTATTAGGTGGAAGCAAACGGAAGGAGTACGCATGCATAAGGCAATTCGTCTAGTCGGCGGCTGCGTCGCCGCACTGCTCGCGCTGACCGTCTCGGTCCAGGCGCTCGCGGAGCAGAAGAAGCCCAACATCCTCGTCATCTGGGGCGACGACATCGGCTATTGGAATATCAGCGCCTACAACCAGGGCATGATGGGCTACAAGACGCCCAATATCGACCGCATCGCGAAGGAAGGCGCCCTGTTCACGGACTGGTACGGTGAGCAGAGTTGTACCGCCGGACGCTCCGCGTTCATCACCGGGCAGAGCGGTTTCCGCACCGGCAACCTGAAGGTCGGCCTGCCGGGCGCCAAGGAAGGGCTGCAGGCGCGCGACGTCACGCTTGCCCAGTTGCTCAAGGCGCAGGGCTACATGACCGCGCAGTTCGGCAAGAACCACTTGGGCGATGCCGACGAAACGCTGCCGACCGCGCACGGATTCGACGAGTTCATGGGTTCCCTGTACCACCTGAACGCGGAGGAGGAACACGAGAACCCCGACTACTTCAAGGATCCCGCGTTGATCAAGAAATACGCCACGCGCGGCGTGATCCATACCTGGGCCAATCCGGACGGCACACAGAAAATCGAAAGCACCGGCCCGCTGAACAAGAAACGCATGGAGACCATTGACGAGGAAGTCACCAAGGCGTCACTGGATTACCTGGAGCGCGCCAAGAAGGCCAACAAGCCGTTCTTCCTGTGGTGGAACTCCACCCGCATGCACATCTGGACGCACCTGAAGAAGGAAAGCCAGGGCAAGACCGGCCTCGGTATCTATCCTGATGGGATGGTCGAACACGATGCGATGGTCGGCCAGTTGCTCGACAAGCTGAAGGAACTCGGTCTGGACGACAACACCATCGTCATGTATTCGACCGACAACGGCGCTGAAATGATGAGCTGGCCGGACGGCGGCACCACACCCTTCCGCGGTGAGAAGAACACCAACTGGGAAGGTGGCTATCGCGTGCCCACCGCGATCAAGTGGCCCGGAACCATCAAGCCCGGCACCGTTGACAACAACATCTACTCGCACATGGACATGCTGCCGACCATCATGGCGGCCGCGGGCGTGCCGGATGTGAAGGAACAGCTCCTGAAGGGCATGAAGGTCGGCAGCAAGACCTTCAAGGTGCACCTCGACGGTTACAACGTCACCGATTCGCTGACCGGCAAGGGCCCGCATCCTCGTCACGAGTTCTTCTATTTCAACGACGACGGTTCGTTGGTGGCGCTGCGCTATGACCAGTGGAAGCTCGTGTTTGCCGAGCAGCGCGCGCATGACTACACGGTCTGGCAGGAGCCGTTCGTGCCATTGCGGCTACCGAAATTGTTCAATCTGCGTAGCGATCCGTTTGAACGGGCCGATCATGAGGCCATCGACTATCCTCGTTGGCGTCTTGAGCGTGCCTTCCTGTTGGTGCCGGCGCAACAATACGTCGGCAAATTCCTTGCCACATTCAAGGAATTCCCGCCGAGCCAGAAGCCTGGAAGCTTTAGTATCGATGCGGTGTTGCAGAAGCTTTCGGCTGCGCCCGCGGGAAGCAACTAACACCGCACTCTAAAACGCTGAGGCACGCTTTGGGGCCGCACCCGTTCTGGCGGGGGCGGCCCTTTTTCGTGACCGGCATGTCGAAGAGAAGCCGCGCTCATCGCCAGAGATTAGGGTTCCCTGGCTTGCCTCAAGGGCAACAAACCGGAAATCGTAACGCCGGCGCCACGGATGATATTGGCTGGCGCGCCCTGTTACTGATCGTCTCCGGTACCGCTGCGCTGATCTACCAGGTGCTGTGGATCAAGCAGCTGACGCTGATCGTCGGCGTCGACGTCTATGCGGTGACCACCGGCGTCAGCGCCTTCTTCGCCGGGCTTGCGTTGGGCGGGCTGCTGCTCGGGCGCTGGGCCGACCGTGTCACCAGGCCGTTGCGCTTGTATTCCGCGCTGGAGATCGGCGTTGCCCTTGTCGGCGTCGCGATGACCATCGCGCTCGCGCATACGGCAGCCCTTTTCGCGGCGCTGGATGACAAGAGCAGCATTCTCGCCTGGTCAGTTCTGTTCCTGATGGTCGGCGTGGGACCGTTCTTGATGGGCGGCACCTTGCCCGCGATCGTTCGCTCTCTCCGACTCACCGCAGACCGGATCGGCGCCGGGGGCGGATGGATGTATTCCGCCAACACCGCAGGCGCGGTCCTCGGTGCACTGGCTTCCGCTTTCCTGCTCATCCCGGCATTCGGCATTCAGGGCTCGGCGCGGGTCGCCGCGGGCATGGGATTGCTCGCCGCTGCAGGGGGATTGTGGCTCGACCGTTTTGCCTCGCCTGCGACCCTTGTCCAACGGCAATCGGAGCCGGCGCCGCTCGCGAAATCGGCCACGGTCGCCATTCTTTTTTATGCGATCGCCGGCGGCTTGGCGCTGGGCTACGAGGTGGTCTGGTCGCAATCGGTGGTTCAGTTCATGAGCACGCGCAGCTTCGCCTTTTCGGTGGTATTGGCGACCTATCTCTCGGGACTCGCGATTGGCGCCGCCCTGTTCGCGCGCTGGATCGATCGCGTTCGGGATCCCTGGAGCCTATTCGGCCTTCTGATCGGGGCGGCGGGCCTGGTTGCCGTGCTCGAGCTCTCCTTGCTCGGGCGCTGGCTACCCGCTCTGCAAACCCTGGCGGACCATGCGGCATACTCGCTGACGGACAGCCGCCTGGTTGGAATGTGCGCCCGCTTCGCCGTCGCGGCAGCGTATATCGTCTTTCTCCCCACGCTGCTTCTTGGTGCCGCGTTTCCGGCGGCGTTGAAGCTGATCGTCGATTCCGGGCATGTCGGCCGCGATGTCGGCAAGGTAATCGCCCTGAACACCTTGGGCGGAATTGTCGGCACAGCAGTCACAGGCTTCGTGCTGGTGCCGTGGTTCGGGCTGGTAACAACCCTGGCAATACTCGCCATCACCGCGGCGATGCTCGGATTGCTGGCAGCCACGCGCGGTGCTTCCGGAGTACGCCCCGTTCGGTGGGCCACGATCACTGTTGCCGTGGCGGCGGTCGGTGCGGCGGTGCTGACGCCGGCTGACCGGTTGGCGAGTTTGCTGGCCGACGAGCGCGGCGGCACGATGGTCTTTTACGATGAGGGGCGGGGCGGCACAGTCGCGGTTCTCGAGCAGCGCACAGGACAGAAGCGGTTTCGCCGTTTGTATGTCCAGGGTGTTTCCAATTCCGGCGACGCCATGCCTTCGTTGCGCTACATGCGCCTCCAGGCGCTGCTGCCGCTGATTGTCCACACTGGCGAACCGAAGTCGGCGCTGGTCATCGGACTCGGTACCGGAATCACCTCGGGTGCCATGCTGCGCTTCCCTGGACTGGAGCAGCGCGTCGTTGCCGAGCTATTGCCCGAAGTCCGGCGTGCCGCGGCGAACTTCAAGGGCAATTTCGGCGCCACCACGGATCCCAGATTGGACATCCGTTTGCGCGATGGCCGGCGCGAACTGTTGAGCAACGCGCAGACCTACGACCTCATCACGCTCGAACCACCCCCGCCGTCTGCAGCGGGCGTCGCAAATCTCTACTCGAGTGACTTCTACGCGCTGGCGCGCGCCCGGTTGCGCCCGGGCGGCATCGTCGCGCAATGGTTGCCGCTGCCGACGCAGAATGGCGAGGACACGCGCTCCCTGGTGCGCAGTTTTCTGGACGTCTTTCCGCATGCGTCACTGTGGACGACCGAGCTTCACGAGATGCTTCTCCTTGGATCGCTCGTCCCCGTCGACCTCGACGTGCCGCGTATCATCGAACGGTTCAGCCAGCCGGAGGTTGCTTCCGCCTTGCGCGAGGTGGGGATCGCCTCGCCGGAAGCGTTGCTGGCGACCTGGGTTACCGACCGTGCCGGGCTGGAGGCCTATGCCGGCGACGCGCCCCCGGTTACGGACGATCGACCCCGGATCGAGTACGCTGATTGGGTTCGCTACGACGAGCTTCAGCGCGTGCTGCCCGAATTGGTCAAGCTTCGCACCGCGCCGCCGTTGCGCGGTGGGGACGATGCCTTCGTGCAGTCGGTAGCCGCGAACCGCCAGCGGCTGCTCCTTTTCTATCAGGCCGCGCTGAACGGCAGCGCAGGCCACCGGGCGCTTTGGGCGCGTGACATGCGACGCGTACTCGAGGGTGATGGTGGCAATGCTTACTATCGATGGTTTGGAGGAAACAACTCATGAAATGGCGACTTGAGAGAGGTTCATTCAGTTCTCTGAACCGCCGCTCGGCGTTGCTGGGCACGATCGTGCTAGCTGCTGCAATTTCCACGGTCCCATCGGTGGCCTGCGCGAAGGGCGCAGCGTCAACACCCGCCAAGCCGCGGCTGATATTGCAGATTACGGTCGACGCCTTGCGCGGCGATCTGCCGCATCGTTACGCGCATGTGTTGGGCGAGGGCGGCTTTCGCTACCTATGGAATCACGGCGTGCAGTACTCCAACGCCAGTTACCGGCACGCCAATACCGAGACCATCGTCGGGCACGTATCGTTGGCCACCGGGACCGTTCCTGCCGCGCACGGTATGGTCGGAAACGTCTGGTTCGACCGGACACAGGGTCGCCTGGTCTACAACATCGAGGACGCGCGCTACCACCTGCTCACGGCGGGCGCGGACGTAGACAAGAAGACCGAGATCGATCCGACGCAGAAGGCGGCCAAGGTCGATGGCCGTTCTCCGGCGGCGATCCTGTCCTCGACCTTCAGCGACGAGCTGGCCGTGCATTTCAACGGTCGGTCGAAGATCTTCGCCGTGTCGGTCAAGGATCGTGGCGCGGTTTCGCTCGCCGGACACGTCGGCAAGGCCTTCTGGTTCTCTAAGGCCAGCGGCGAGTTCGTCACCAGCACCTACTACTACAAGCAGTATCCGGACTGGGTGAACGCCTGGAACGCCCGCAAGCCTGCTTTGGCATACGCGGGCAAGTCGTGGACCTTGCTGCACCCGCCGTCGAAGTACCTGTTCGGCGACGCCGACGACCGCGCGTATGAGACCGACTTTCCGGGGTTTGGGCGCACCTTCCCCCATCCCTATGGCAAGGCGGGTGACAAGTACCTCACCACGCGCCTGACGCTCAGTCCGGCCGGCGACGAATTGACGCTGGATTTCGCCAAGACGCTGCTGGACAAGGAACGGCTTGGCCAGAATGATCAACCCGACTACCTCGCCGTCAGCTTTTCCTCGACCGATTACGTCGGCCATCTGTTCGGGGCCTCCAGTCTGGAGAGCGAGGACAACCTGGCGCGGCTCGACCGCACGCTGGCGGATCTGCTGGCCTACGTTGACGAGAAAGTCGGGTTGAAGAACACCCTGGTCGTGCTGTCTGCCGATCACGGTCAGCCGGAAGTGCCCGGACATTTGCACGCATTAGGCATCGAAGGCGGTCACTACTTCGATACCAAATCGCTGGACCGTGCGCCGGCGATCGCGGCACTAAAAAAGAAGTTCGGGGTTGGTGAGGAACTGATCGAGGCCTTTTTTCAGCCTTATGTCTATCTCAATCGCAAGTTGATCCAGGAAAAGGGCCTGGATCAGGCCGAGGTGGAATGGGTGGTCGCCGCCGAGCTGGAGAAATTCGCCGGCGTCGCAGCCGCAATCTCCAGCACTGCGCTGCGCAGCGGCGGGCTGCCGGACACTGCGTTGACGCGGGCGATCCAGCGCAACTTTCATTCGAAGCGCTCGGGCGACATCTATCTGGTGTTCGAGCCGAACGTGTTCATCAACGACTTCGACGGCCTGACGGTCGCCTCGACCCACGGCTCGCCATGGCGCTACGACAGCTTTGTCCCGGTGATATTCGCGGGTGCCGGGTTGACGCCCGGCACGGTCACTCGCCCGGTGACGCCGTACGACATCGCGCCGACGCTGTCCGCGTATCTCGGCGTCAAGCCACCGTCGGCTTCGATCGGCGAGCCCCTGCCAGAAGTTCTCGGCAAGTGAGCGGGCTCGGCGAGCGCGCCGAATACGGGCGCTGCGCGCCAGGTCAGGGGTAGAGCGCCGCGCCCTCGAAGCGCCCCATGACTGCGTCCTGGCACTGCGCGCAGTACAGCCCGCGCTCCTGGCCGGACTTCGGGTCGAGGTTTTCGCTGTCTTCGACGCAGGGCGCGAAGGCGAAGCGGGCGCGCAGCGCAGAGAGGTCGAAGACGACGTCGAAATAGACCCACTCGCGGCAGTTCTTCGACCAGGCCTGGCCGCGGGAGGTTTCCTTCACGCCCGACGCGAGGAGCGCCTGCTCGAGCGCGGCAAGATGGCTGCAGACCATGTTTCGTCACCCCGTACACGGCGTCGCCGGAAAACGGAGGAACTTTACAGATTCTGCAGGCCGTGGTGGAAACAAGTGCACGCTGCACAAGGTTCCTGACACCTTTTTCGGCCGCGCCGGCGCACTGTAGGCGCATCGCGTGACGACCCCCTGAGTCGAAGGAGCATCGATGGGACAGGTTCTGCAACTCCCCGACCGCGGCTGGAAGAATGGCGCGGCGCGCAGGCCGTCCGGCCCGCCCAAGCCGCTGGGTGCGAACAATTTCTACTGCACCCGCTGTGCGGGCGACCGTTTCCTGCTCTATCCCTGCCGCTCGGTGCAGTGCGCCGACTGCGGCGCGAAGATGGACAACCTCACCATAAGCGAGCGCTGAACATGTCGCCCTTCGAATTCGTGCTGGCCCTGAGCCTGATGTCCTACGCCGTGTTCGTCGCCCTCAGGCGGACAGCTCGTCGAGAATGCGTGCGCGGATCGCTTCCTTCTCCGCGGCGTCGAGGTCGGGCGAAATTTTGACGTCGTAGGCGATCCTGGCGGGCCGCTTGAGCACCACGATGCGGTCGCCGATCTGAAATGCCTCGTTGATCGAGTGCGTGATGAAGACCGCGGTCTTGCGCTTTTCACGCACCAGGCTGACGAACTCCTCGCGCAGCCGCTGGCCGGTAATCTCGTCGAGCGCCGAGAACGGCTCGTCGCACAGCAGCAGGCCGGCGTTGGTGGCGAAGGCGCGCGCGATGCTGACGCGCTGGCGCATCCCGCCCGAGAGCGCGTGCGGGTAGTCGTTCTCGTGTCCGCCGAGACCCAGCTGTGTCAGCCAGCGCTGCGCCATGTCGTGGCGCTCCTGCGGCGCGAGCCCGAGCATCTCGAGCCCGATCTCGACGTTGCCGATCGCCGTGCGCCACGGCAGCAGGCGGTCGTTCTGGAACACCACCGCCAGCTTGCCGCGAAACGAGTCGAATTCCCGAAACGGATCGCGCCCGTTCACGGTGACCGTTCCTTCGGTCGGGTCGAGCAGCCCGGCGATCATGTTGAACATCGTCGACTTGCCGCAGCCGGTCTTGCCGAGCAGTGCCACCCGCGTTCCGGCGTGAATCTCGAGGCTCAGGTCGTCGACCGCCCGGAACGTGCCTTCGCCCGGACGCTCGAACAGCTTGGTGACGCGGTCGAAGCGGACCACGGGCTCCTCCAGGCGCCCCGGGCCCGCGGTCACAGCGAGTGCTCCGAGGCGGCACGATAACGGAACGCGTGGGTTTCGATCCAGGCGAGCAGCCGCTGCACGAGCAGCACGAAAAACACGAGCTGCAGGGTCCAGGCGAGTGCGCCGGTCATGTCGAACAGCTGCTGCTGCTGCAACAGCTCGTAGCCGATGCCGCCGGTCGCGCCGACCAGCTCGGCCACCACCACCACGCGCGAGGCGTTGCCGAGATTGACCTTCCAGGCCGTGAGGATGTCCGGAAGGATCGAGGGCAGCACCATCACGCGGAACCGTCCCCAGCGCGTGGGGCGGAACGAGAGCACCATCTCGAACAGGTCCTTGGAGATGGCGCGCAGCGCGCCCAGAATCTGGAAGGTGAACGCAGGAAGGGTCGTCATCACCATGATGACAAAGATGCGCAGCTCGATGCCGTGGATCCAGATGATCGCGAACACGACCCAGGACAGCGCGGGGATGCCCTGGAAAAACGTCAGGATCGGTGCGAGGAAGCGATCCATGGTGCGGGACTGCGCCATGACGAAGGCAATCACGCCGCCGATGAGGAAGGCGCCCGCGAGACCCGCGAGGATGCGCCAGAGCGTCGCCAGGACGTCGGTGAACTGCTTGGCCGAGGTGACGATGGCGAAAAAGCGCGCGAGGACGGCGTCCAGGGGCGGGAACAGATAGCTCGGGAATGCCAGGGCCGCGAGCTGCCAGACGGCGGCGAGCACCAGATACGGCGCAACGACTTCACCGTATCGGCGCGCCGCCGCCACGGCCCCCGGCGGAGCGCCGTTGGGCCGCGGCGCCGTGGCGCTCATTTCGTCGGCGCCTCGTAGATCGATTCGGCGCTCGGCTTGCCGTCGAGAAACTTGAGCGCCTGTCCGGCGGCGTAGACCGACTCGATTTCCTTGCGCAGCGTCGAGGCCCAGGCCACCTTCATGCCGAGGCGGTCGTTCGCCCGGAGCAGCGTCGCGAGCGCCTTCTGATCGTCGGCCGTGCCTTTGGCCTGCACGATCTTCGCCGCCTCGTCCGGATGGGCAAGAACCCAGTCGGCCGCGTCCTTGTAGGTGGCGAACAGCTTCGGAATCAGCGCGGCATTGGCCTTTGCCCAGTCGCTGTGCGCGGCGACGCCGAGGTAGGGGAAGTTCGTGCTGCCGCTGAATTTCTTCCAGCTCTCGTCGATCTTCAGGTCGAGCGCGCGGACCGAAGCCTTCTTCGCCTTGAGGACCGTGTGCGCGGGCTCCCAGATTTGCACCGCGGCGGCGCGATCGGCAAGCGCGTAGCCGACCAGGCCCGGCGGCGCCGTATTGACGACCTTCAGCTTCGAGACGTCGACGCCCTGCTGCGTGGCAAGCCATTCGAACAGGCGGAAGTTCGTGGTGGCCTTCGCTGCGGCGATCTCCTTGCCTTCCAGATCCTTCAGTGTCTGGATCTCGGGCCGCGAGGTGACCACCGTGCCCCAGTAATCGAAGACGTTGAACAGGTAGGTCACCTTCACGCCGCGCAGGTCGGCGAGGCCGACCGTCAGCAGCGCCGCGCTGCCGCCGACCTTGAACTCGCCCGAATTGAACTGCGCGGTATAGGCGGTCGGCGGGCGCTGCTGGAAGTCGATCGACAGGCCGTTCTTCTGGTCCAGCTTCTGTGCCGTGATGACCGGTGGCAGCAGCGCGCCGAGCGACGGCGGGCCGAAGGTGAGCATCTGCAGCTTTTCGGGCTGCTGCGCGACGGCGTGCCCACTCGCGCCGAGCGCGACACATAACAGGGTCCGCAGCGTATTCGTTTTCATCGAACTCATGTCGTCCTCCTTCGGGTTGATGTGTGTTTCGCTGGCGTGATGAGTTTAGACCAAATAGCGCGGTGTAACATGGCGCTTCGCTCGCACGCACGGCCTGATCGTTGCTCCTCGTCAATCGATGAAAGCACCGCCCTTCGAATATGCACGCGCCGCGTCGCTCGACGAAGCCTGCGCGCTGCTGCGCGCGCACGGCGATGACGCGAAGCTGCTCGCCGGCGGTCAGAGCCTGGTGCCGATGATGGCGATGCGGCTGCTGCGTCCCGCCTGGCTCGTCGACATCAACGAGATCGCCGTGCTCAAGACCGTCGCCGTCGAGGCCGAGGGCGTGCGCACCGCGGCCTGCGCGCGCCAGGTGGACCTCGAACGCGATGCGGCGCTCGGCGCGCGCGTACCGCTGCTGCATCAGGCGCTCGCCTGGGTGGGTCATGTGCAGACGCGCAACCGCGGCACGGTCGGCGGCAGCCTGGCGCATGCCGACCCCTGCGCCGAGCTGCCGCTGGTCGCGCAGCTGCTCGGCGCACAGATGCAGCTGCGCAGCGCGCGCGGTGTGCGCAGCATCGAGGCGCGCGCGTTCTTCGAAGGGCCGATGAGCACCGCGCTGGCGCCGGACGAGTGCCTGGAGGCGGTGCGCTGGCCGGCGTGGCCCGAACCGCGCGTCGGCTCGGCGTTCACCGAGCTCTCGACGCGGACGGGCGCTGCCTGCGCGTGGCACTCGGCCTGGGCGGCGTGGGCATGACGCCGCTCGCGTTTCCGGCGCTCGCCCAGCGACTCGTCGGCACGCGGCCGAGCAAGTCGGACTTCGATGACCTGGCGCGCGAGGCGGCGGCGCAGTGCGAACCGAGTGACGACCTGCACGCGAGCGCGGCCTACCGTCGCCACGTCGCACGCGTGCTCGCCACGCGGGCATTGCACGACGCGCAGCAGCGGGCAGGGAAGATGCAGTGAGCGAAGCGCTGTACCCGATCACGGTCGAGGTCAACGGCGTCGCGCGCACGGCGCAGGTGCACGCCCGCCTGTCGCTGGTCGACTGGCTGCGCGACGCGCTGCGTCTGACCGGCACCCACGTCGGTTGCGAGCACGGTGTCTGCGGGGCCTGCTCGATCCTGCTCGACGGCGAGGCGGT
>LJTS01000059.1 GCA_001304425.1 Betaproteobacteria bacterium SG8_40 | reverse complement strand
GCATCTTCCTTCGGGGAGAAGTGATGGTGCGCGAGTCGAACTGGCATGATCTGTTCAACGCGCTGGTCTGGATGACGTTTCCTCGAAGCAAGGCGGCGATCAACGCGCGTCATTTCGCCTCGTTGAAGGCGCAGAAAAGCCCGCAACGTTCAGCGTTGGGTGACGCGCTCACCCTGTTTGACGAAGACGGTGTGGTGGTGCTTTCCTCGAATGTCGGGTTGCTCGAATTGCTGCGGCGCTTCCGGTGGAAGGAATTGTTTGTCGAGTGATGCGATTCCTGGTGTTCGGTCACGCCATGTACGAGAAAGCGCTGAACCCGTTTATCGGAATGACGGCGAAATCGGTATTGCTCCCGGTACCCGCTGATGTGATCCAACTGGAGGGAGTGGCGCTCAACGCGGAGGCCGACCGGCTCCTGGGGGCGTACATACTGGAGCCGGGAAACCTGCTCCATGGCCGGTCGCTTTCACCGTTGCCGGTGCTGGGTGTTCCCGGCTGGTGGCCGCCGAACGAAGCTGCGGCGTTTTACGACGATACTTCGTACTTCAGGTCCGGCCGGCTCGGCGGTGACGCGTGTGGATCGTCTCCCGGTTCGTAGAGGGCGGTCTGGTTGCGCCCGAGCCGCTTTGCGCGGTACAAGGCCTTGTCCGCCTTGTCGACGATGACGTCCACGTTGGCGCCGTCTTCGGGGTAGCTTGCGAGACCAAGGCTGACCGTCACGCCGAGACTGTTTCCGCGGTACTCGAATCGGGAGATTTCGAATGCCTGGCGGATGCGCTCCGCGGTTTCCATCGCCCCCTGACGCCCGGTTTCCGGCAAAAGTATGATGAATTCGTCGCCGCCATAACGGGCGACGATGTCCGTACGCCGCAGTTCTTCACTGACCTTGTAAACGAGGTGTTGAAGCAGCTTGTTGCCGGCATTGTGGCCGTGTGTGTCGTTGACCGCTTTCAGATTGTCGGAGTCGATCATGACGATCGACAGCGGATGAGCGTGCCGGACCGATTGCTGGAACGTACGCCGCAGAATCGTCGAGAAAGAACGCATGTTGTAGACACCCGTCAGTTCGTCGGTGTCGGAGATGCGCTTGATCTTTGCCATCGCATAGCGGATGTCCGCCGATAGCATGGTCGTGATGTATGCCACCAGTACGATCGGTGCAATGAGGGCAAACAGCATCACCCAGTAAGAGAGCGTCTCCGGGTTACTCAGACCGGAATCATTTGCCATCGCCACGTAGCAGAGAATCACGGCGCCCGTCAGGATCGAGGTAATCAGTTTGCCGAGGATCAGGGAGCTGGCGATGATCGGCAGCAGGTAAAGATTGAGAAGCGGACTGTCGATCTTTCCGGAGTACCAGGTCACCCAGGTAATGAAGGCGAACATCACCACCGTTTCGATCGCCAGCTTGGTGAGCGTTTCCTTTTTGTAGAACTGAATGTAGTGCAGGGTGAGCACGAATGCGCCGAGCAGGCCCAGAGCCGAGTAGATGGCGACTCCGGATTCCTCGTCCAGATCGACGGCAACCAGATAGACCAGAACCAGCACCACCAGCAGCCACTGGATCTCGGCAATGGTGCGGCCGAACCCTCTCAGTTCGTCCTGATCGGGCCCGCTCAGGAAGGCACTCGCTTTCAGCATGTTTGATGGGTGTCGCGCAAGGGCTGAACCGGGGTCGGCTTGACGTTGGGGCAAATACACTTTCGGGCAATAGAATTAGTGGGGCAGTCCGGTGTTCAGGCGCGCCGCGCATACGATCTGGTGCAACAACCATACCTACCGCGCGGGTGAAAGGTCATGTCGCGAGGGTGGGCACTTGTACGGCGGTTGCCGCTAACCCGCCCTGTGATTTCCCCCGCGGTCGACCGTTGCGCAGTCAATCCCGCAAAAGTGTGCGAGTACACACTAACCCTGTTTGTTTGACAGCATCGCCAGATTCCCTCTAAACTCCGGCTACAGATTAGATTTAGTCTAATTGCTGTCGTTGCCAGCCCGGATTCCGCTGGCGGCGTTTTGGACGTCTATAAATCCTAACTATTTGGGGGTACTCATAAAATGGCTGCATTGAAAGGTTCGAAGACCGAGCAAAGCCTGAAAGAAGCATTTGCTGGCGAATCACAGGCAAACCGCCGCTATCTTTACTTCGCGAACAAGGCCGACGTCGAAGGGCAAAACGACGTTGCTGCCGTTTTCCGGTCGACGGCGGAAGGCGAAACCGGCCACGCCCATGGCCACCTCGAGTATCTCGAGCAGGTGGGCGACCCGGCAACCGGGCTGCCAATTGGCCGCACCCGCGATAACCTCAAGGCATCGATTGCCGGCGAGACGCACGAGTACACCGATATGTATCCCGGCATGGCGAAAACCGCCCGCGACGAGAAATTCGACGAGATTGCTGACTGGTTCGAAACGCTGGCAAAGGCCGAACGGTCGCACGCCAATCGCTTCCAGAAAGCCCTCGACGCACTGGAAGACTAAGGGCTTGCCGCGGCTGCAAACGGTGCGGCCGCAGCCTGATCGAATCGCGAACTGTCCTGTTGATTGACAGGGTGGTTCGCGTTTGCCGCTCGTTATTTCCTCACTGGTGATCCGTCAATATGCGCGAAGGAAGCCTTGAAGCACCAACACGACACCCGATCGACTGGAAATCAGAGGATTTCCACGATGAAACCAAGCTGTTCGATGAGTTGGAGAGGGTGTTCGACATCTGTCACGGTTGCAGGCGATGCGTGAGCTTGTGCACTGCATTCCCGACGCTGTTCGATCTTGTCGACGAGAGCGAGACGCTCGAAGTCGATGGCGTCGCCAAGAAGGACTACTGGAAGGTTGTCGACAAGTGTTACCTGTGCGACATGTGCTACATGAGCAAGTGCCCGTATGTGCCGCCGCACGAATGGAACGTGGATTTCCCGCACTTGATGCTGCGCGCCAAGTCAGTGAAATTCAAGAAAGGCGAGACACGCTTTCGCGACAAGTTGTTGTCCAGCACGGACGCGCTCGGCAAGCTGGCGTCGATTCCGGTTGTCGTGCATATGGTCAACGCGGTCAACAAGAACGGTGCGGCGCGAAAGCTGATGGCTTCCACGCTCGCCATCCACGAGGATCGCGAACTGCCGGAATACGACAGTGCAACATTCCGCAAGCATGCGCACATTCGCGATGACTTCCCTGTCAAGGACGGCAAGAATACGCCCGGCAAGGTCGCGATCTTTTCCACTTGTTATGTGAACTACAACGAGCCCGGAATCGGGCGGGATCTCGGGCAGATTCTCGAGCACAACGAAATTCCCGCAAGGATTGTCGAAAAAGAAGCGTGCTGCGGCATGCCCAAGCTCGAGCTTGGCGATCTCGATGCAGTAGCCGCATTGAAGGAAAAGAACATTCCGGTGCTTGCCTCCCTCGCGCGCGACGGCTACGCGATCGTGACGCCGGTGCCGTCCTGTACCTTGATGTTCAAGCAGGAACTTCCGCTGATGTTTCCCGACGATGCGGACGTAAAGACCGTTGCCGAGGCGATGTTCGACCCGTTCGAGTATTTTGTGTTGCGTAACCGCGACGGGCTTCTGAAAACGGATTTCAAGCGCTCGCTTGGCAAGGTGTCCTATCACATCCCTTGCCATCTCAGGGTGCAGAACATGGGGCAGAAGACACGCGAGTTGCTGGAAAAAGTGCCCGATACCGTTGTGACAACCGTCGAACGCTGTTCCGGACACGACGGCACCTGGGGCGTCAAGAGCGAGTATTTCTCCGACTCGATGAAGATCGGCCGGCCGGTGTTCCGGCAGATGGCCGAGCCAGGACCGGATTACATCAGCTCGGACTGCGCAATCGCCGGCCGTCACATCGCTCAGGGGATGCGTGCGGCTGATGCGGCGCCCGCTGAAAAGCAACACCCGTTGACCCTTATACGTATGGCCTACGGGCTGTAAGACCTGGTAGGGAGATGCAATAAATGCCGGCTGTTACCCGAAAAAGTCTCATGCCGCTGGAGGAGTACGCGGTCAAGCGCAATGATTTCCGCAAGCGGGTCATGGCGCACAAACACAATCGCAAACTGCACCTTGGCGAGCACGTTACCTTGCTGTTTGAAGACGAATTGACGATTCGCTACCAGATACAGGAGATGCTGCGAGCGGAGCGGGTGTTCGAGGAAGATGCGATTGTGGAGGAGCTGGAAGCCTATAACCCGCTGATCCCGGACGGGAGCAACTGGAAGGCGACGATGTTGATTGAATACCCTGACGAATCCGAGCGAAAGCAGGCGCTCGCAAGGCTGATCGACATCGAAGATAAAGTCTGGGTTCAGGTCGAAGGCGAGCCGAAAGTGTTTGCCATCGCCGATGAGGACCTGGAGCGCGAAACCGCCGAGAAGACCTCTTCGGTACATTTCATGCGCTTTGAACTCACTGCAGGAATGAAGCAAGCCTTGAAACAAGGACGGCCGCTGGCGATCGGGATCGACCACCCGAATTACACCGTGCCGGCGCAAAAGGTGAGCGAGGCAGTCAGGCAATCCCTGATTAACGATCTGGTGCTTTAGCCACTGCAGGCATGTCCATCTGCTCCGGACCACCGTAAAATGATGAAATGGTCACCAATATGTGACCATTCGCCCTAATCATCAGACAGACGTGGTTTGAGCAATGAGCATGATCAGCGAAATAGAGCATAGGCTGTCGCGGCTTGGCTTGCCGGTTGCGGTGTCATTGTGGGACGGCAGCACCATTTCGCCCCAGGCCAAGCCGAAGGTTCACCTGACGCTCAAGTCACCTACTGCCATTTCCTCGTTGGTGCGCCCGAGCCTGGGCAAAATCGCAAAGGCCTACGTAGAAGGACAGATCGATATCGAGGGCGATGTCCGCGAGACCATGCAGATCGGCGAGAGGCTGGTTTCAGAGCACGCGACGACCTACCAGCGCCGTGCCGCCATTTTTGACTGGTGGAAACATACTCGTCCCGCGGACCGGCGAGCGATACAGCATCACTATGATGTCGGCAACGATTTCTACGAACTATGGCTGGACCGGAACCGCGTCTACTCCTGCGCCTATTTCAAGCATGAGGAAGACAGCCTCGATGTAGCCCAGGAGCAGAAACTCGACCACATATGCCGGAAGTTGCGGCTCAAGCCTGGCGAGCGATTTCTCGATATCGGTTGTGGATGGGGCGCGCTGATCATCTGGGCGGCCCGGCACTACGGCGTCAAGGCAACCGGAATCACCCTGTCGGACGAGCAACACGCGTTTGCAACTCAGCGGATCAAGGAACTGGGCCTGGAGGACCGATGCGAAGCGCGTTTGCTGGACTACCGCGATGTCGCACCGGAGGAACCATTCGACAAGATTGCCAGTGTCGGCATGTTTGAGCATGTCGGAAAGAAAAACCTGCCGATCTATTTCGAGAAGATCCATTCCCTGCTCAAACCCGGAGGAGTGGTTCTGAACCATGGCATCACCACCAATTCACTGGACGACGGGGCACTCGGCAGCGACATCGGGAAATTTGTGGACGAGTATGTATTTCCCGGCGGGCAACTGGTCCACGTCTCCCGTGTGATCCGCGAAATGGCAAATCAGGGGCTGGAAACCTGGGACGCGGAATCATTGCGCCCGCATTATGCAAAGACGCTCTGGCATTGGGTCAGACGGCTGGAGGCCAAGTCCGCGCGAGCCCGTGAACTGGTCGGCGAGCGGCGTTACCGGGTGTGGCGGATCTACATGGCGGGGTCTGCGCATGCATTCGAGCGCGGCTGGATATCAATCTTTCAGATCCTGGGAACCAAACCCCTGGAAGACGGCTCGGTTCCGTATCCATTGACGCGCGGCCATGTCTATGCGTCGAATGATTCCTGACCGCTTCGCGGCGGGCGTCGCCTGTTTTCTTCTGGGAATTCTGGTGGCGGGTTGTTCCTCCCCCACCGGGCCTGCCGTTGATCGCGAGGCTGAAAAGCGAAAGTCGTTTACTCGAGAAGAGTTGCCCGGGCCGCAGTGGCAGGAAGTGGAAATTGTGCTGCCTGCTTACCCACGCGAGGAAGATCTCGTCGAAGTCGAGATATCCGGTCCGAAAACCTTCGCCTTCCTGGTGGACACCAACTCGGTGAGCGTTGGTGACGACGGCGTTGTGCGCTATTCCCTGATCGCGCGTTCGCCGGCTGGAGCAGAAAACGTGAGCTTCGAGGGCATGCGTTGTGAGATGAACGAGTACAAGGCCTATGCGTTTGGTTCGAAGGATCGAACCTGGTCCCGGGTTAGCGGCGACAGCTGGTTACCGATAAGGGACCAGCGGACCAACAACCATCGCTTTGCACTCGCCAGATACTATTTTTGCCCCTACAGCGTTCCGCAATCGAGTAGCGAGAAGGCGGTCGCCGCACTCAAACACGGCTTGCCGCATCCTTCTGGTCGTTGAAAAACGCCAGCGGCGCGAGCACCCTCGCATCTGTCGCCCTGGGCGGGTGACGTATGTGTGGTTGCCGATGACTGAAGCGGTGTACGGTGTTTGCAATCGCGGCCTGCGCGTCCGCCGCTATGGTCGTTTTGCGATCGCGATCGGGGAATAAACGCGTTTCACCACCGCTAATTCACAGAAGAACGAGATTGTCCCTGTGTATCAGTTCGGGCTCGTCGACGTAACCCAGTTTCGCTTCGATCTGCGCTGAAGGTGTTCTGAGGATTCTCGCCGTCTCGGACGCGTTGTAATTGATCAGGCCCCTGGCGATTTCATTGCCCGCCTGGTCCATGCAACTGACGACCTCACCACGCTCAAAACTACCGGATACTTCGACCACTCCGATCGGCAGCAGGCTCTTGTGGTCGCTGATCAATGCCTTGATCGCGCCGTCGTCGAGTCTGATCCGGCCGCGCACCTGCAAATGATCCGCGAGCCATTGCTTGCGGGCCGCCAGTGTCATGGTCCTGGCGCGTAACAGGGTGCCTGCCGATTCACCGGCGGCAAGCCGCCGCAGTATGTCAGGCTCCTGGCCAGAGACTATGATCGTGTGCGCGCCGCTGCGGGCCGCGCGCTTCGCTGCCAGCACTTTGGTAATCATGCCGCCACTGCCGAGGTGCGTGCCCACGCCACCCGCCATTTTTTCCAGTGCGGGGTCACCGGCGTCGGCATTCGATATCAGCTCGGCCTGGTTATCGCGGCGCGGGTCCCTCGTGTAAAGGCCGGCCTGGTCGGTCAAAATGACCAGCACATGTGCCTCGATCAGGTTGGTGACCAGCGCCGCAAGCGTATCGTTGTCGCCAAACCGGATTTCATCGGTCGCCACCGTGTCGTTCTCGTTGATGATGGGGATCGCGCCAAGGCGAATCAGCGTGCGTACTGTCGATCGCGCATTCAGATAGCGCGTTCTGTCGGACAGGTCGTCATGCGTCAGCAGAATCTGCGCTGTGTGCAGGCCAAATTCCCGGAAACAGGACTCGTAGGCTTGCACGAGACCCATTTGCCCGACCGCTGCTGCCGCCTGCAACTCGTAGACGGCGTGCGGGCGTTTCTTCCAGCCGAGGCGCTGCATGCCCTCGGCAATCGCGCCGCTCGATACCAGGGCAACCTCGTAACCTCGCTTGCGCAAGTCCGCGATCTGCTCTGCCCAGTGCGCAAGGGCGCGATGGTCGAGTCCTTGTCCGCCGTTGGTAATCAGGCTGCTGCCGATCTTGACGACGACTCTGCGCGCAGTTGAAAAAACAGCCTCGTCCGTCACGGCGCGCGTGCCCCTGAGGTTGCTTCTGCGGACTTTGTACCCGCTTCATCGATCGCAGACAGGTAATCCATAATGGCTCGGGTCAACTCGGTGCAGCCGGTGCCTGCCAGTGCCGAAACGGTGAAACTGCGCTCAGGCACACCGAGCTGCCGGTGGTACTGCTCCATGAAATCCGAAACCGCTGTGTCGCGGGAATCTTCCGCAATGAGATCGATCTTGTTCAACACCAGCCAGCGCGGCTTCGCGAACAATGATTCATCGTATTTGCGCAACTCTTCGACAATGGCCTTTGCGCCGGCCACGGCGGCTGTGCTGCCACCCTCGGCGGGCGCGATGTCGACCAGATGCAACAGCAGCTTTGTGCGCTGGAGGTGTTTCAGGAACTGATGGCCGAGGCCCGAGCCTTCGGCTGCGCCTTCGATCAGTCCGGGAATGTCGGCAACGACGAAGCTCCGGTTCAGTCCGACACTGACAACCCCCAAGTGGGGCTGCAACGTCGTGAAGGGGTAATCGGCGACCTTCGGACGCGCGGCAGAGACGGCGCGGATAAAAGTCGACTTGCCGGCGTTGGGCAATCCCAGCAAGCCGACGTCTGCGAGCACTCTCAGCTCCAGACGAAGCCGGCGGCTTTGTCCGGGTTCTCCGGGCGTACACTGACGCGGAGTCCGGTTGATGCTGGACTTGAAATGAATGTTTCCCAGGCCGCCGTTGCCCCCTTTGCAGATCAGTTCGGTCTGCCCGTCGGTTGCCAGATCGGCCAGTTGCTCCCCGGTCTGCTCGTCGGTGACCACGGTGCCCACCGGCACACGCAGCACGACATCTTCGCCGGCCTTGCCGTAGCGGTCCTTGCCCTGGCCGTTTTCACCATTGTTCGCCCGGTGAATGCGTTTGTAGCGATAATCGATCAGCGTGTTGATATTGCGGTCCGCCCGGATGAACAAGCTGCCGCCGCGGCCCCCGTCACCGCCACTGGGGCCGCCGCGCGGTACGAATTTTTCTCGCCTGAACGCAACGACGCCGTCGCCCCCTTTTCCGGAGTGCGTTTCGATGGTGGCCTCGTCGATGAACTTCATGGGCAGTTTTGCGGGCGGCGCTGGCGCGTTGGCAACAAAAAAGCCCTATCGTGTCCGATAGGGCTTCTTCCTCTCCAGGCGGAAATCCCTCAGGCCGGAACGACGCTTACCGTTTTCTTGTTCAACGGGCCTCGCTGGCTGAATTCGACACGGCCCTCGATCTTGGCGAACAAGGTGTGGTCGCGCCCCATTCCGACGTTCTCCCCGGCGTGCACCTGGGTGCCGCGCTGACGGATGATGATGCTTCCCGCCGGGATCACCTGGCCGCCGAAGCGCTTCACGCCGAGTCGCTTCGCATTGGAATCGCGCCCGTTGCGAGAGCTTCCGCCTGCTTTTTTGTGTGCCATTTTGCTGCTCCTTCCTCAGGAATGCGTTGCCGGTCAGACGGAAATCTGATCGACCTGGATCTCGGTGTAGTTCTGCCGGTGACCCTGTTGTTTCTTGAAGTGCTTGCGGCGACGCATCTTGAAAATGCGAACCTTGTCGCCGCGGCCATGGTTTACCACGGTCGCCTGCACCGTGGCCCCTTTGACGAGCGGCTTGCCGATCGAGACCTTGTCCCCGTCCGCCACCATCAACACCTTGTCGATGGTAATCTGGCTACCGACATCCGCAGCTAATTGTTCTACCTTGATTTTTTCGCCGGACGACACACGGTATTGCTTGCCGCCGGTCTTAATGACCGCATACATTTTCGAGCTCCTGACAGGGCCTCGGGAAAACCGGGCATACTACAAAAAAGGACCAGATTGCGCAAGCTGGGCGCGATATTGGCGCTACCGCCTTGCAATCGCGGCCGATCTTCCTTGACACTGTTACGCCCCACTTCCTACCATCGCCGATTTTCGCCAGATTACTGTGCCTGCGGAACACTTTACTGACCTGATTGCCGAGGACATGCGGGCCGTGAACGCGGTCATTCGCCAGCGGCTGCATTCTGACGTCGCGCTGATCCGGCAGGTTGCCGAGTACATCATCTCAAGCGGCGGGAAACGGCTTAGGCCGGCGCTGCTAATCCTGGTTGCCGGCGCCTGTGGCTATCGAGGCCGCGCGCACCACGAACTGGCGGCAGTCGTCGAATTCATCCACACGGCGACCTTGTTGCACGACGATGTGGTGGACGATTCCAGCATGCGCCGGGGGCGGGCCACTGCGAATGCCGAATTCGGGAACCCGGCATCGGTTCTTGTGGGCGACTTTCTCTACTCGCGGGCGTTCCAGATGATGGTGAGCGTTCAGGACATGCGGGTGATGGAAGTGCTTGCCGACGCGACGAACACCATCGCCGAGGGCGAAGTGCTGCAGCTCATGAGCATCCACAATATCGACATCACGGAAGATGAGTACCTCCGTGTGGTGCGCTCAAAGACGGCGAAATTGTTCGAGGCCGCGGGGCGGTTGGGCGGGATCGTCTCGGGTGTGTCGAGCGAGCTTGAAGAAGCGCTTGCGCGCTATGGTGCGCATATTGGCACCGCCTTCCAGCTCGTTGACGACATTCTTGATTATTCGGGGGAGCTGGAACACACGGGCAAGAACATAGGCGAGGACCTTGCCGAGGGCAAGGTGACCTTGCCCCTGATATTTACCGTGCGCCACGCTGCGCCGGGCCAGCAGGACCTTATCTTCAAGGCCGTCGCCTCAGCGGCTGAGACGGACTTCGAGCCGGTGGTGGCGGCAATGCGCGAATGCGGTGCGCTCGACTATGCGCGTTCCCGGGCGGTCGCCGAGTCGCGCCTTGCAACGGCAGCGCTTGAGTCGGTGCCAAATTCAAAACACCGGGATTGTTTGCTAGAATTAGCCGCCTTTGCGGTCAGCCGCAATCACTGAACTGATCACCGTCGGGGTGTAGCTCAGCCTGGTAGAGTACTGCGTTCGGGACGCAGGTGTCGGAGGTTCGAATCCTCTCACCCCGACCACGCCTTGGG
>LJTS01000001.1 GCA_001304425.1 Betaproteobacteria bacterium SG8_40 | reverse complement strand
AGATTGCTGGAACGCGCCACTTGCCTGAATGCCACCCGTGGCGGCGGCAGCATGACCGCGCTGCCGATTGTCGAAACACAGCTCGGCGAAATCGCTTCCTACATCCCCACCAACCTGATTTCGATCACCGATGGCCAGATCTACCTCGATCGAGGCCTGTTCGCCGGTGGATTCCGGCCGGCCATCGATATCGCCCGATCGGTTTCACGCATCGGCGGGCAGGCGCAACATCCGCGCATCAAAGCGGAAGCGGGACGCATGAAACTCGACTATCTCCAGTTTCAGGAACTCGAAGTTTTTACCCGCTTCGGAGCACGTCTCGAAGCGTCCATGGAAGCGGTGATTCGCAAAGGCCGCATCCTGAGGGAAATTCTCAAACAGGATCGCCTCGTTCCCCAGCCGGCGGCATTTCAGATGGCGTGGCTGGTGGCATTCAATGACGGACTATTTGATTCCGCCGAGCTTGAAACGATTCCCCGCTTGCTGGAGTCTCTGGAGAAAGCGCTCAAAGGCGTTTCGCTTGACCTCGACTCCCCTCGAGCGGAATGGAGTTCGGCCGTTGCCGGCTGGGCCGGCGGCGGCAACAAGCCGGAGTCATCGTGAGCCGTCGGCGAAACGTGGAGCGGCGTCGGCAGAGCCTGGCCGAGATTCGGGAAATCATGAACTCGATGAAAACCCTGGCTTATATGGAAACCCGCAAGCTGTCCCGTTTTCTGGATGCCCAAACCGCAGTCGAACGAAGCATCAAGGAGGTCGCGGCGGATTTCTTGAGTTTCCACGGCGACGTGCTGCCGCAAGCCCAGACGGGAACGCCGCTTTACCTGGTGATCGGGTCCGAACGCGGGTTCTGCGGCGACTTCAATCACGCTTTGCTCGAGAAACAGCAATCGGCGCTGCGCGAGCGCTCATCCGGCAGTCCGGCGTTGATCGCGGTCGGACACAAACTGCATACACTGCTTGAAGGTGATGCACGGGTCGTCGCCTGGATCGATGGCGCGAGCGTCGTGGAAGAAGTAGCCGGTGTGCTGAATCAACTGGCGAACGAAATTGTTTCGTTTCAAACCCGTAATGGCGCCGGTGAAGTGTTCTGTGTCTATCACGGCAGCGAGGACGGCGTCGTAGTGAAACCGCTGTTGCCGCCTTTTGCGGAGTTTCCCGGCACACCGCAACATCATTCTGTCCCACCGCTGCTACACCTTCCGCCCGCCGCGTTCCTGATCGAACTTACCGACCAATACCTGTTCGCTGCCCTTCACGCAATCCTCTACACCTCGCTGATGCTGGAAAATCGCCATCGCGTTACCCACCTGGAGGGGGCCGTCAAACACCTTGACGATCAGTCAGCGGAACTGGCTCGACAAAGCAACGCCCTGCGTCAGGAAGAAATCATCGAGGAAATTGAAGTCATTTTACTCAGCGCCGCCAGCACAGATGGCGATCCGCGTCAGCGAGATGATGCCGGGCCGACATACTGAACCGGCAACAGAACGCCTCTGGAGACAAGTCAATAATCAGCAGCTTTCCGGCGCCTTGGTAAACACTACTCGCGCCGGACTTGCCTGTCGGGTTGCGGAAGATGGGACTGCAATTCCTGCAGTTGCGCTTCCAGCCCGCGAATCCGCTCGACCAGCATCATTGCCACCGACAATGCGTTCGCGTCCAGATCGAAGTCATCGCGCAGGCGGCTGACGGTTTGCACCGCAATGACGCAATCCGAAGCGAACCGCCACTGCATTGGTTGCGCTTCGGTTCGCGAGCCCGCGCCGGCCGCCGATATCGTTCCGGTTGGCGCGAGCGCGCCATACTCCACGAGTTCGACCAGAAGCTCTGGTGAAAGACCTGACAACTCGACCAGTTCTTCCAGACTCACTTCCGGGCGCTCGCACAACCATTCGGCATCTGTGATTTCGAGTTTCATTTCCCATCTCCTTTCGGAAATGCCTTGCGCGGATCGAATTTCGAAGCAGCTGCCAGTTCCTTGAGCAAGGCTTGCTCGCGTTCGGTAAGCGTATCCGGCACTACAATCTGCGCAATGGCGAACAAGTCACCCTCGCCCTCGCCGCGCCTGGGCAATCCCCGCCCGGACAAACGCAGCTTGCGTCCGCTGTTCGTCCCTGGCGGTATTTTCAACCGCACCGAACCTGCCAGCGTCGGCACTTCGACACTGGCGCCAAGCGCGGCCTCCCATGGCGCCAGCGGCAAGTCCAGGTAGAGGTCATGGCCGACTGCGCGAAACAGCGGATTCGGTTTGAACGCGATGTTCAGGTACAAACTACCATTCGGACCGCCGTTCAGTCCCTTGCCGCCCTTGCCCGGGAGGCGCAGTTTTTCTCCGTCCGTCACCCCTTTGGGGATACGCGCCTTGAACACAAGGGGCACTCTGCGCACGCCGCCCTTGCCGTCATACTCCGGCACGCTGAGGTTGAGTTCCAGTTCGGTGCCGCGCCAGGCTTCTTCGATCGAAATCGGCGCAGTCACCTCGAAGTCCTGCCCCGGAATCGGCATCGCCCCCTGACGTCCCCGGCCGCCGCCGAAGGCCGCGAACAGGTCTGACAAATCGATGTCCTCCGACGAGAACGACCCGTCGCCGAAGCCCTGCCCCCAATCCGGGGGCGGCCGAAATTCCTCGCCGGGCCTGTGCTTGCCCAGGTTGTCGTAGGCGGCCCGCGCCTCCGGATCTTTCAGCGTCTTGTAGGCCTCGGAGACATCCTTGAATTTCTCCTCGCCCCGCGGGTCCTCGGAAACGTCCGGGTGGTATTTCCGCGCCAGCCGGCGGTAGGCCTTCCTGATGTCATCCGCGCTGGCATCGCGTTTGACGCCGAGAATTTCGTAATAGTCCTTGTATTTCATTCTGCCCGTCCTGCCAACGAATCACCTGCAAACTTGCCTGGTGAACAGATTATGTCACTTTGTTTCCGGCAGCGACCACATGCGCAAAACGCCGCGAGGGCACTATACTTGGCACGCGCGAAACTGGTTGTTCCCGTTCGTTGTATCCGATTAACCGCTTCGATTCCCGGCCGACATGACAAGAACGCTCTTCAGCAACGTACGCATTCTGGATTGCAGCGGCAAGCCGCCATTTGAAGGACAGGTGCTCGTCGTGGCAGACCGCATCGAGGCAATCTGGCGCAAGGGGCAGGCGCCGGAAACCGTCGATGCTGATGTTTTCGACGGCCAAGGCGCTACGCTGATGCCCGGGCTCATCGAGCCCCATTCGCATCTGACTTTCACGGATTGCACGCGCTCGGTGGATATGGGATCGATTCCGCCCGAAGAGCACACGCTGATCACCGTGCGCAACGCACGCAAGATGCTGGAGATGGGTTTTACCAGCTGCTTTAGTGCGGCGTCGGCGAAGCCGCGCCTCGATGTCGTGCTGCGCAACGCAATCAATGCCGGCGACTTTCCCGGACCGAGAACGCTGGCAGCATCGCCTGAAATGACCGTGACGGGCGGCCTTGGCGACGTGCGTCTTTCGCATCTGTATCGGGAGAATTTCGCAGTGGTGCTCGATGGCGCAAACGAATTCCGGCGCTTTGCCAGACTCATGTGCCGCGAAGGCGTCGACACGCTGAAGGTCAACGTATCCGGTGACGCCGGCACCCCGGCCTCGCCGGCGGACACAACGGTCATGGAAGACGAGGAAATCGCTGCGGTGCACGCAGTTGCCAAGGCCCACAACAAGCGCTTCGCGGCACATGCGCGAAGCGCGCAGTCGGTGAAACTGGCGCTGCGCCACGGCGTCGAGGTGATCTACCACGCGACGTTGATCGATAGCGAAGCCCGGGACCTGCTCGAGGCCGCGCGCGACCGGGTCTTTGTAGCGCCTACGCTGGGCAACCTGCATGCAACGCTCAATCAGGCAGCGTCCTGGGGAATCGAATTCAGCCCTGCGCACAAACGAGCACTGGAACAGGAAATCGAGACCGGCATCGAAAACATGAAAACGCTGCACCGGCGCGGCGTGCGCGTATTGCCAGGCGGCGACTACGGCTTCGCCTGGGCACCCATCGGCGCCAACGCGCGCGATATCGAACTATTCGTCAGGCTCCTGGACTTTTCTCCTATGGACGCCATCATGGCGGCGACCAGATCGGGGGCCGGGATCATGGGAATGAGCGAGCAGACGGGACTCATCCAGAGCGGCTTTCTCGCGGACCTGATCCTGGTCGACGGCGATCCGCTGCAAGACGTCACCATTCTTCAGGATGAACACAAACTCATCGCGGTGATGAAAGAAGGGAAGTTCTACAAACGGCCGAATAGTTAGATTTGCCTCGTGTGCATGGCAGAAGAACGGCGGGACGCTGTCACCCAACCGGGCGGCAGACACACGGCAACACTGTCCGGGACGTCTTCAGACCGGCCGTCCGGTCGCCTCTACCTTGCTTTTCAACGAAAGCACCATATCATCGACAGCACGCATGAAATGATCGTGCCCCTTCCCCGACTCTTCCAGCATCCATTCGTGCGGAATACTGGCTTCTACCGACAGGGTCGCGAAACGGTTGTAGGCAATGCGCAACTGATGCGCGTCACGAAGCGCGAAGATCGGTAACCCGGGATCGATTTCGACAATGTAGCGCAACGGATCGAGCAATCTGCGCTTGAGCACGGTTTTGACGTTTGCATGTGTCTGCACCAGTGTCGTCTGGTAGGCGACCGAATCGTAGGCCCCCGTCACGGAATCACCCGCGCAGCCTGCCGACTTTCCCGACACAAACCACGACACTCCGACCAGCGCACCCCGGTTCTGATCAGGGCAAAACCCGTTCGCCCGCTGGCGATTCCTGTCATATCTGTCATGCGTTCGTACCATCGCCAAGCTGCTTGCGCCGCATGAAGCACCCTTTCATCGTTCATTAACGCCCTCGAGCAGAAGGCAGACTCCGTGTCGGTCGCATGGGAAGCCGATTGCCGGTACAGAGATCGTCGGATACGCCGCCCCATGCCCGCGCATGAGCACACCCTCGAAGCAAGTCTGGCCCTGTTGCGCCCACTTGTCTCCAACTATTTGCAAGTCACCAGGGCGATATCGCGGCTGAGCTGCCAAAAGGCAACAACAGAGGCGGCTCCACCCCCGACCTGCGCGCGTAAACCTGAGGTTGTCGGCTCAAGCGCGGTCAACGCGAATCACAGCGTACCGAGTATGCCGCTTTGCTTGATGCCATCAAAAATAAACTGGACCGCAAGGGCCGACAGCAAAATACCCATGACGCGCGTGATCACATGCATGCCCGTCACCCCGAGAAGCTGCTGAATCTTTCCAGCCAGCAGCAATGAGATCGCGGTCACTGTCAGAACCGCGAGCATCGCGGCAATCACGGCCGCTTGTTGCAGCAGATCGCCGTGTGCGTTTGCCATCAACAGAATGGTGGCGCCCATCGCACCTGGACCGGCAATCAGAGGGGTTGCCAGCGGAAACACCGAAATGTCCTGCCGCGTCGCGGCTTCCAGTTTTTCCTCGTCGGTCGCCGAGGTGCCGCCGGATGTTCTCGCAAACACCATTTCGATTGCGATCAACAACAACAGGATGCCCCCGGCCGTTCTCAACGCCGCAAGCGAGATACCAATGCTGGCCAACAGCATGTTCCCCGCAAACGCAAACAACAACAGAATCGCTGTGGCGATCAGCGTCGCCCGAATAGCCATCGCCCGCCGGTGCCGTGCCGTTGCGCCGACCGTCAGTGCCGCAAAGATCGCCGATATGTCGAGAGGGCTGATGGTCGCAAAAAAAGTTGCGAAAGCAACGACTGCGGTTTCGGTCATGCGCTAGCCCTTCGCCTTCAACGCTGGCGCAATCTGCCGATAGGCGCCGACCGCCACACCGCTCTGCAACGGCGGCACCCGCAGAGCGCATCAGGCCGCCTTCCCGCGTTCATCGCATCAGCGGTTCAGGAAGTTCAATGGCAAACCAGGGCAATGCCACTGAACCTTATACAGCCGCCCCAGGCCCGAGGAAGTGATGTACGCGGTTTTCAGGTCCGGACCACCAAAACAGACGTTTGTAACCATCAGATCAAATTCCGGTACCGGCACCACTGCCCGCACCACGCCTTCGGGAGAGATAGCGGTTATGCAGCCTGTTCCCAGAGTGGCGACCACCACGTTACCTTCGGAATCCATTGCCAGCGAATCGAGGCGCTCGTACCCACTGAACTTGTGCAGCAGGCGCCCGGGAAAGAACGGATGCGGGCCCCGCCCGAGTTTTCCCGGGCTCTTGATATCGAAGGCCCAGACGCGGGCACCGAAGGTCTCGGCGACGTACAGCGTCGACTCGTCGGCAGACAGGCCGATGCCGTTCGGCGTATCGATCGGATGCACGACTTCCTCAATGCCGCTGCCGTCGGGCTGCGCGTAGAACACCGATCCGCGATCGAGCGAACGCCCGCGGCGCTTGCCGAGGTCGGTGAAGTAGAAGCCGCCCTTCGCATCGAATACGATGTCATTCGGCCCTTTCAGGGATTCGCCGTTGCATTCCGTGTATATCGTTTCCACCGCGCCGGTGCCGATATCCACGGCCTGGATGCTGCCGCCCTGATAGTCGGCAGCGAGGTTTTCGCCCGGACGCAGAAACGGGCCTTGCTGCGTCCACTCGAACCCGCCGTTGTTGCAGATATAGACACGCCCGTCGGGCCCGACGGCAGCACCGTTGGGACCGCCTCCGCACTCGGCAATCACGCTGATCCTGCCGTCCGGTTCCACCCGCGACAGCGTCCGGCGCTCGATCTCGACCAGCATCACCGAACCATCGTTCATTGCGATCGGCCCCTCGGGAAATCTCAGACCGCGGCAGATTTCTTCCATGCTTTTCCTCCCGTTCTTGTTGTCATCCCCGTCCATGCGGCGCCGGTTCGGCAACCAGTGACAAGAACCCGGACCAGTTCCGTATCGCTCAAATCGGCACGCTCGCGCGCCATGCAGCGCGGCCTCCTCATTTCGCCAGTTGTCTGCGCATCGTCTTCAATGCCTTGCGGTGCTCCTTCCCCGCTTCCGGGTACGATAGTTTAAGCGACCTGAACGTCTCCAGGATGACCTGCGAGATGATCAGGCGGGCATTCTTTTTATCGTCGGCCGGTACGACATACCACGGTGCCTCAGGTGTACTGGTGGCGCTGAGGCATTCTTCATAGGCATGCATGTACTGATCCCAGAACGCCCTCTCCCGGATATCGCCGAGACCGATTTTCCAGTTCTTTTCGGGTTCGTCGATGCGTGCCAGCAACCGCTTGCGTTGTTCCTCTTTGGAAACATGCAGGAAGAATTTGACAATGCGCGTGCCGTTGCGGTGCAGATGCTGCTCGAGACCAACAATCGAGTCATAGCGTTCCTGCCAGATCGTTTCTGCGTTCAGAACCGCATCGGGAATACGTTGCGCCTCCAATATCTCCGGGTGCACGCGAACGACCAGCACCTCTTCGTAATAGGACCGGTTGAAGATGCCGATCCGTCCGCGCTCGGGCAGGGCCCTCGTCGTGCGCCACAGGAAATCGTGATCGAGCTCGGTTGCAACCGGGTGTTTGAAACTGAACACCTGGCAGCCTTGCGGATTAACGCCCGACATGACATGTTTGATGGCACCGTCCTTCCCCGCGGCATCCATCGCCTGAAAGATCAGCAGCACGGCGTAGCGGTCCGACGCATACTGTCGCTCCTGTTGCTCGTTCAGCTCCGCCGTGTGTTTGGCGAGCAGCTTGTTGTATTCTTCTTTGGACTTGTAAACCGGTTTGACCCGCGTCGGCCACTGGTCGAGCTTGACGCGTTCGCGAGGTGGAACCCGGAAGTCTCCGGCGCTGATTTTCATTTCCGTCCTTTCGTTATGCGGCGCGGGCACGGCGGCACACAGCCGTGCCGGCACGGCGACAAAACGCCAGCTGAAGGCCCTAGAGCATCAATAATCCACCGTCGACGTGATACGACTGCCCGGTGATGAAGTCGGAGTCCTTGCTGGCAAGGAACGCCGCCATCGCCGCCACGTCATCGGGGGTCTCGGTCCGCTTCATCGGAATGGCGCGTACGCGTTCCTCCCACACCGAACCGATCGGCCGCTGCTCGTGCTCGGCCCACTCGCGATCGATCTGCGTCCACATGTCGGTGCCGACCGGGCCGGGACAGATGCTGTTCACGGTCAGCCTGGGGGCGAACTCGACTGCTGCCGTCTGCGTGATGACAATTGCTGCCGCCTTGCTGGCGGAATAGGCGGCCATCAATTTGCGCCCGCCCCGTCCGGCAATCGATGCCATATTGATGATCTTTCCGCTCGGACGTCCCGGCGCCATCGGCTCCTGGTCCAGCATGTGGCGCGCCCCTGCCTGGAGTGCGAAGAACAGCCCGCGCGCATTGACCGACTGGACATGGTCCCAGTCGTCCGGGCTCGTATCCAACAGCGAACGCACACGTATCACGCCGGCATTGTTCACCAGCACATCAAGCCGTCCGAAGCGTTCCACAACGCGCTTGATCATCGCCGCGCTCTGTTCCGGCTCACGTACATCCACGGCGAGCGATTCGGCTTCCACACCGCGTGCACGCAACCGGTCTGCAACACCGCGCGCATTGGCCTCATCGAGGTCCGCCACCACAACCGCCGCACCGTCGTTTGCATAGCGCTCGGCAATTGCGGCGCCGATACCACGGCCACCGCCTGTCACGAGGGCAATTACTCCTTCAAGCGTCTTCATCCGGTGATCCTGTTATCAGAATTTTCAGTTTGCGCTGCCAGTCTCGTCGACCCGCCGCGCTGTTTCGTGCCCGCGGCAAGCCGGCGTGTCGTAGCCGCGACCCACGAGCGATCGGGCCCCGGCAACCGCCTTGCCCCTGGATCATGCGGCACACATGGACAGCATACCAGCGACTCGCCCGCGTCTTTCCTTCTGTTGCATCGGCTTGTCTGTCGAGGCAGGCGGATCCGCCCTCAATGCAGCGGCGAGCCTGCTCCCACAGCGCCCGGGACACGCACATGACGGCATTGTTCGACAGGACTCATGCTGTACCCGAACAAGGCAGGGGCGCAACCCTGGTTGGCCGCGCAACCGACAGACTTGCGTCAACACGTTATGATCAGCGTAGTTGCGTACCGACCCGGTCCCGATGATTCATTCGCGCGGCAATCCACATGACTGATGACCAACTCTTCATTTCCGTCGTCCTGGTCGCGACCGTCGCCATGTTTTTCTGGGGCCGTTGGCGGCACGACATGGTCGCTGCCGGATCATTGCTGGCATGCGTGCTGTTCGGGTTGATTGCACCCGGGGACGCCTTCTCCGGATTTGGCCATCCTGCGGTAATCACCGTCGCTTGCGTGCTGGTACTGAGCAAGGCGCTGCAGATCTCGGGAGCAGTCGATGCAATGACCCGTCACGCGCTGCCGGGGCATGCCGGGACCACACTGAGCCTGGCAGCGCTGGTCGGGCTGGGCGCCTTGTTCTCCAGCTTCATGAACAACGTCGGCGCAATGGCCTTGTTGATGCCGGTAGCCATCCGGCTGGCCGGGCGGCTGGACATGCCGCCCGGACGGATACTGATGCCGCTTTCCTTCGGCACCATTCTCGGCGGCATGACCACCATGATCGGCACACCGCCCAACCTGGTCGTGTCGGCATTTCGCGCGCAGGCCGGGCCGGACAGTTTTGCCATGTTCGATTTCACGCCGGTCGGCGCCGCAGTTGCCGTGGCCGGCGTTCTCTTCATCGTCCTCGTTGGCTGGAAGCTGGTACCGCGACGCAAGCATGCCGCCACCGAACGATTCGAGACCGGCGCCTATCTGACCGAAGTACGCGTAAGCGCGGACAGCAAGGCGGCCGGCATGGCACTGCGTGACATCGAGACCGAACTCGACGAGATCGACGCGCAGGTCGTTGGCCTCGTCCGCAACGACGTGCGCCTGACCGCGCCCCGCGCCGGGCGCAGGGTTTGGGCAGACGACATACTCATCATCGAAGCCGATGTCGAATCGCTATCGGGAATTCTGTCTCGGCTGGGCCTTAAACTGGAAGAAGCGGTCGCGTCGGGGCCCTCGAAAACGCAAGACGTCGACCAACCCAAGCCGGTGCACCAGGAAATGCCTGCCGGTAGTGACGAAGATCAGCAACCGGACGAAGCCGGTGAGAAATCCTCTTCCACCGATGAAATCGTCCTGATGGAGTTCGTGGTTCGCCCGGAAGCGGCCATCGCCGGGCGTTCCGCACGAGAGCTGCAGTTGCGTGCCCGTTACGGATTGAACCTGCTGGCGGTATCGCGCGAGGGCACACGTTCCCGGGCGCGCTTGCGCACCTTGCGCATCCAGCCTGGCGATCTGCTCCTGATGCAAGGTCCGCTCGACGTTCTGCATGAATTCGCATCAGATGCCGGTTGTGTTCCGTTAGCCGAGCGCGAGTTACGCATACCCGACAAACGCAAGGCTGCAATCGCGGCAGCCATCATGGCCGCCGCGATCGGAGGCGCCGCTTTCGGCTTGCTGCCGGCCGCAATCTCTTTTGCGCTCGGCGTCCTGGCGTCGATGGCCCTGCGCACCATCCCGCTGCGGATGGTCTATGACGCCATCGACTGGCCGGTGGTGATCCTGCTCGGCGCGCTGATTCCGGTCGCGGGCGCAATGGAGTCGACCGGGATGGCCAATCTCATTGCACAGTCGCTGCTGGACAATCTTGCCCAGGGCAACGCTGTCCTCGGTCTGGCAATTATCCTGGTGGCATCGATGTCTCTCTCGGACCTGATGAACAATGCCGCCACTGCCGCCGTCATGTGCCCGATCGCAATCGGCACCGCGTCAGCGCTTGGCGTGAACACCGACACTTTTCTGATGGCGGTCGCCATCGGCGCATCATGCGCCTTTCTCACCCCGATCGGGCACCAGAACAACACGCTCATTCTTGGCCCGGGCGGCTTTCGCTTCGGTGACTATTGGCGACTCGGACTGCCGCTGGAAATACTGGTTGCCGCAGTGAGTATCCCGTTGCTGCTGATCGTCTGGCCGCTTTGACAACAGGCGTATGGAACAAGCGTTTGCCGCGAAACCGTGCAATCGAAACGCACGGCATGCCCGACAGGCTAGCGCTCAGGCACGCGCCTTTGCGCGCTTCAGATCGCTGACAATCGCTTGCGCTGCGTGATGGCCGGGCAGGCCGGTGACACCGCCGCCCGGATGTGCACCGGAACCGCACAGGTAAAGGCCGCTGACCGGTGTGCGGTAATCGGCGTAACCCGCCGCCGGGCGTAACGAATAGATCTGATCCAGGTGCAGCGCACCGTGAAAAATGTCGCCGCCGGTGAGCCCGAATTCGCGTTCCAGGTCGAGCGGACTCAGCACCTGACGGCCGACAATCGAATTGCCAAAGTTCGGTGCGTACCGTGTCACCGTTTGCACTATGAGGTCGGCGACCTGCTCCTTGACATCGTCCCAGCAACGCCCGTCGGACAGCACCGGATTGAAGTGCTGGCAGAAAAGGCTCATCACATGGCATCCGGGCGGCGCGAGCGTATCGTCGAGAAGCGACGGCAGGCACATCGAAATCACCGGCTCGCGGGCCCAGCCGCCCGCCTTGGCATCGTCGAAGGCTCGGTCCAGATACGCGAGCGAAGGTGCAATGTTGATGGTGCCGGTGAGTTTTGCCTCATCGTTCTTGCCGTCAAGCGAGGCGAAACGCGGCAATTCGCTCAACGCCACGTTCATCCGGAACGTACCGGAGCGACATCGCCAACCGTTCATGCGGCGGCGGAAATCTTCCGGTAGCAACGCCGGATCGATCAGCTTGAGGAACAACAGCTTCGGGTTTACGTTGGCCGACACGACACGGGCACGAACACTGCGGCCGTCTTCGAGCACCACGCCACGTGCCCGGCCACCCTCGACGATGACCTCACGCACCGGCGAGGACACCTCGATGTCCGCACCGTGCGCTTCGGCCGACCGTGCCATTGCCTGCGTGATCGCACCCATGCCGCCTTTGGCATGGCCCCACGCTGCTGTACGGCCGTTGACTTCGCCGAACGCATGGTGAAGCAATACGTAGGCGGTGCCCGGGTGATACGGGCTGACCATGTTGCCGACAATGCCTTCGTAGCCGAAGTCGCCCTTGATCGGATCGCTCTCGAACCAGCGATCCAGATAATCGCCGACGCTCATCGTCATGAGATCGGCGAGCGTGGCCTGCTGGCGTACCGACAGCTTGCGCAAGCGGTTGCCCAGTTTCAATGCCGACCACAGATCGCGCACGCCACCGCCGATGTTGGGCGCCGGCTGCTGCACAACCTCGCGCAGCACTTGTGCCATTTCCGTGATCTCCTTGTCAAAAGCATCGTATGCCGCCGCGTCCTTTCCGGAAAACCGGGCAATCTCGGCGCGGGCAACGGCGGCATCGCGGCTCACATGCAAATGATCTCCGTCTGGCAGGAGGCAAAACGATCCGGACGGGCGGTCGAGTATGGTCAGCCCGAACTTCCCGAGCTGCAGATCGCGAATAATCTTCGGATTCAGCAGGCTCACGACGTACGAACAGACCGAATTGCGAAAACCGGGATGGAATTCTTCGGTCACCGCTGCGCCGCCGACCACATGGCGCCGCTCGACAACCTTGACGCGCAAGCCGGCGCGCGCCAGATAGCCGGCACATGTCAGGCCATTGTGGCCGGCACCAATGACAATGACATCAAACTGATTGTCGCTTGCGGAAGGCACGCGGGCTATTCTCGGCCGAAAACCCGATGAAAACCAGGAATCGACGGCAATCGGCGCGATCGCAAATCAGACCCAATCGAGCACCGGCGTCCGCAAATGCCAGTCAGTGACCGTCTGAAAGGCGTGGCCAACGCGCAACACCGTTGCTTCGTCGAATGACTTGCCATAAATCATCAAACCGACTGGCAAACCGGATTTGGTGAAGCCGCAAGGCACCGTCACCGCGCACAGATTGAGGATGTTCCCAATCGCCGTGTTGCGCAGGCATTGCAGGTTGCGTTTGCTGTATCGCTCCATGTCTTTCGCTGCCTCGGCCACCGGCGTTGCCGGAATCATCACCGTCGGGCACAACAATGCATCCACATCCGACAGTTCCCGCATTGCGCTGGCACGCAATGCACGCCACGCCAGCTCGATTCGCAGGTACTCATGCGCAGGGATCTCCGCGCCCTTGATCATCCGATGCGCCACGATTGGATCGAGTTCGTCAAAACGAGTGTCGAGCAAGTTCCGGTTGAGCGTGTAGGCTTCGGCCGCGATCACCAGGCCTCGCGGATTCAATTCGACTGCCTGCCGCGCCTGCGGAAACTCGACCGAGCTGACCTGTGCACCCAGTTTGCGGAAGACATCTCCGGTGCCGCGAACGAGCGCGACAACGTCTTCATCCGCATCGTCGAAGAAAACGCTTTCGGCAAAAGCCAGCCGCATTCCGGCGACGCCCCGCCCGAGCCCTGTCACGACATCCGCGTGGCGATAGTCACGGGTACTGCCATCGTCCGGGTCCGGACCGGCAATCGCACGGTAACTGAGGGCCGAGTCCTCAACCGTCCGCGTCAACGGTCCGACCGAATCAAGGCTCCAGCTCAACGGAAACACGCCGGCACGGCTGATCTGCCCGACCGTGGTTTTCAAACCGGAGATCCCGCACAACGCCGCCGGAATGCGCACCGAGCCACCGGTGTCGCTGCCGAGCGCCATCGGCGCCATGCCGCTGGCGACGGCGACCGCCGATCCGCTACTCGAACCGCCCGGCAGGTGCGGTTCCTTGTGCCACGGGTTATGCGGCGTGCCGTGCTGGTTGTTGATGCCGGCGCCGCCATAGGCGAACTGCACCGTCACCGTCTTACCCAGCAAAACGGCACCGGCGTCATTCAACTTGCGAATCACCGCTCCATCTCGCGCGGCAATGTTCGACTCGAGCAACGGACAGCCGGCAGTCGTCGGCTCGCCGGCGACATCGTACAAATCCTTGGCGGCGTACGGAATGCCGTGCAGTGGTCCGCGATCGATGCCGGCTGACATTTCAGCCTCGGCCGCCCTTGCCTGTGCCATTGCCCGCTCGGGCGTCACCCGTTTGAATGCGCCGAGCCTGCCGTTGAGCTTTTCGATGCGCTCGAGGTAGCCTTCAGCCAGTGCAGTCGGTGTAATGGACCCTTTGCGCAGCGCGCGCGCAAGTTCAACAATGCTGGCATACGGCGCAAATCCGCTCACAAAAGGCTCCTTTCGATATCGTTCGGCATCCGTCGCGACGAGCGACCCGCCGCCACAGTATCTCCGCCGCCCGCACAGGCGTCAATGTGGGCACTGGCTGGTCGCACGCGGCGACGGCACTGCTGCAGTATGAACGGATGGCAGGCGCGGCGTTTCCGCCCTTGGCAATCGTCGCCCCCCCCTGAATCTCTGCTTCCGGCCTGCCGAGGTCTGGGCCTCTAGCGGATTCGGTAGAAATAATTCAGCATGAGCGTGTTGTAATCCCCTCCGGATTCCGTCACAACGCCAAAGTTGGCACTTGCCTTCACGGCATGACGCCCACCGAACGGATAAGCGAGGGATACGCCCAAACGCGAATTGCGCTGAAAGTCGGCGCGCTTGTCACCATCGATGATCGTACGCCCGCCCAGGTAATAGTTGGCGTCAATCGACCCCCAGAAACCGGGCCGAAGGCGTTTGACCAGACTCAGATCAAGTGCCGTAATCGGTTCCTGCTCGCGCCTGCTCCCCAGGAATTCTTCGTTATCTTCGAAAAACCACACGCCCGCCGCCATTTCCAGCACCCACTTTGCCGGCATCGGACGCAGATAAGCCAGCTTGATTTTCGCGGCCCAGCGATTCGTGCCGATGTTGATCAGTTTGTCCGGCTCATACTCGCCCGTGGGCGCAACCACTTTCAGGCTGGTTGCAACAAGCGGTTGCGGATCCTGACGATATTTCTGGAACTCGGCGACCGTCATCGTCGGTGCACCCATGAGGTTGACCGACAGTGTTGCGGCGACGTCGCCGATGCCGCTGACTTCGCGGTTGACGGGATCGCCTTGAAACACACCGTCGGTGGAACCATCGGTGTACGGCAACTCAAACTGGAAATTGGCGGTTCGCCCTGCAAGGTTGATGGTCTGTTGATAGCCGATTACTCCGGTGCGTATTGTTGAATCGACCCCGACAACCGGCAATGACGGGTCAGTCACTATGTCCCCGGTTGAATAGGCGTAACCGGCAAACGCGATCTTCGTTCCGTGCGGCGCCGGCCAGTAGGCGCGCGGTGACAGCTCTTGAGAAAAGGTAATCTCCGTGAAGAACAGGAGGAAGGCGCAGAAAACCGCCTGGACAATGACCGCCCGTTGACGCCGGGAAAACGTTTCACCCCGATCCAGATCGTCCGAATCACGCGACTGTCTCAACACAAGAATCCGCATCTTCGAACCCGTTGACGATCAGGCAACACCATATACACAAGACTCATCGCAAGCCTTGCGGGCAAACTTTTCGCCAGCAAACCGGCGGTTCCGCTTATCTGGCCGACAGGGCAAAGGAGACGTTAGCATGGATTCGGTTGTCTTCTGCGGTGAGATTGGTCACAACAAGCCTGCTGACAGTGACTTCGTAGGAAGAGCGCTGATCGGAGATCAACTGCTCGAGTCCCTGTCGCAGGTTGATCTCGAGCGCTCTGGGCAACGCCAGATCAAGAAAGTTCTGCAATACGATTCTGTACAACTCGTTGGATACCTGATCGACCCGGATGTCGGTCAGACCGATATACTCGCCCGAGAAATAAGGCCGCCCGGAAACCGTCAGATCCATCGACTCGGGCGAGCCCACGCAGCCGTTCGTGCCCTCCATTCCAAGCAATCCGGTCAGGTGCGTCCTGAGGCTGACGCGGCCGCGCGAAATATTCACCGCCGGTGAATCCAGATAGGCGAACTGGCAACGCGACCCGCGCAGCAAGTGATATTTGCCATGATCGGTATACAGTTGGTCCATCAGCATCTTGCGCATCGCTGTATTGCTGATGGTGAGTTCGCTGTCCGCGCCGGCTGCCGGCCAGGTAGTGAAAAATGCAAGAAAGGCGGCCAGTATTGAAAGACAACTGCCAAAGCGCTCACGCATGTTCCATTCCTCGCGCATCGTAAGACCCACAACAGTCCCCGGTAACATATTGACACAGCGGTGCCGGCACATCGCGGCGAGGCAGTTACTGCCCCGGGGCCTGAATGAGCTCGATGCTGACGCCGTCGGGAGCGGCAACATAACAGAGGACCATACCGGGCTTGAACTCCCACGGTTCGACCGCCATGCGCACGCCCTTTTGCTTCAGCTGCTCGCAAAACGCCATCAGGTCACCGCGATAGGTAAAGCCGAAGTGGTCGGTTCCCCACTCGTCGTGACTGGAATAACCGTCGAAATGCCGCATCGGTTTCGTGTCAACCGGATTCTCTCCTGGCCGCCGGCCGCGGATCACGATGGTCATGCCGCCAACCCGAACGTCGATCTGCGGTGCTCCGCGGAGATTTTCCTGCACCGCGCTGATCTCTCCGCCGAATATCTCCTTGTACCAGTCGGCCGCCGCCCTGGCGTCACGGCTGAGTAAATGAACGTGGTCGAAGGCGAGCGCTTCATTCATGGCTTGATCCCCGTTTTCCGGTACCCGATGACAGGCCGATGATATACGAAGCGAGCGCGCGTCGCCGATCCGAGCCAAGAACCTGCGCGACGTTCCCGATGGCGAGCGGTGGCCCCGCGCCGGGAGCTGACTCTGCCCTATCGTCCGCCGGAACCCTGCAGCGACGGTTGCCCGATCCGGCAAGCGTGGTCGTGATCCAGATCAATTGGCCGCTTGCCGCCTGGCGATAGATTTCACTAATGTACAGTCGTTGGCGTAGACGCGCACACTTGGCAGTTGTTGCAGCGCATGGGCGTACGTTGAACGATTTCGGGCGGGAGAGCGACTGAGGAAACGGCAAGGAGGGAGCGTCATGACAGAAAGACACATGCTGGACATCGTCCACAATCAGCATCCGGTTACGCTAACGCCGGGCGCTTCGGTGCAGGAGGCGTGCTCGCTGATGCGAAAGCACCGTATCGGCGCAATCCTAGTGGTAGAGGAAAAGAACCGGCTCACAGGGATTTTTACCGGCCGCGATGCGGTGTGCCGGGTGCTGGCAGAAGGACGCGACCCGGCGAACACGCGGCTCGAGGACGTCATGACCACAGCCCCCGTGACCATGAAGCCCGGCAGCACGGCCAACGACGCACTGCACCTGATGCAGGACGGCGGCTTTCGTCACATTCCCGTCATCGACAACGGCCTCGTCATCGGCATTGTCTCCAAGGGCGACTTCCGCGGCCTCGAGCAAGCCCGGCTCGACGACGAGACGGAAATCTGGGAACGCATCTAGGTGAATGCAGAGGCCTTGATGCCTGCCTGACCGAAACGGTAAGGGAGTGCCGCAGGCGCCAGCTCAGCGCGCCTTGCCTTCGTGTTCCGCCCACACCTTGCGGGCGACGCGCACGCCATCGAGCATTGCCGGCGCGCCTGCGTACGTGGCGACGTGAAGAAAGATCTCCAGCATTTCCTGCTTCGTCACCCCGTTGTTGATGGCGCCACGCAAGTGAATCTCCAGTTCGTGCGGCCGGTTGATGGCAGCGAGCATGGCGAGATTCATGATGGACCGGGTCTTCTTCGGCAGGGCAAGTTCGCCATCTTCGTTACGCCGGGCCCATGTTGCACCCCAGGCATGGGTCGTCACGTAATCCTGAACCGCTTCGTTGAACGCGTCTTTCAGCGCAAAGGCGCGATCAACGTAATCATCGCCAAGCACCTCGCGGCGCAACGCAAGGCCAGACTCGAAAATATCCCGTTTGGTACGCTCGCTCATGAACCGGCTCCTGTGTGTGAGTCGGCCTATTGTATCGGTCACCAAACCGTGCGGGCGCAATCCGGCTTTACTGCTGCCCGCCCAGCCATAGCGGCGATACGATCACGCGATTGGGGCCCCTCACCAATTCGAGCACCGATCGCCAATTGTGATCCCGAATCGCGGGGACGGGCAAGCCAGCTAGTCACCGGCTGTCGCGTCGCCTACCCCCAGAAGCCGCGGCAGAATCTCGCCAATGGGCTCTCGGAAAACGGCATCGGCCATGTTATCGAACGGTGTCGGCTGCGCATTGACGATGACGATTCTCGCGCCTGCGGCACGAGCCGCCGGCAGCGCACCGGCAATCGGATACACCTGCAGGCTGCTGCCGATGGCAAAAAACACCTCGGCTTGCCCGGCAGAAGACATCGCATGCTCGATCACTTCGGGTACCAGCGCCTGTCCAAAGGAAATCGTTGCGCTCTTCAGGATGCCTCCGCAGTCCAGGCAGGCTGGGTCCGCCTCTCCCGCCTTTACCCTGTCGAGGGTAAGCGGCATCGGCGATATCGCACCGCAAGCCATGCACACCACATCGCGCACGGTACCGTGCACCTCGATCACCTTGTCCGGCGAGTTACCCGCCAACTGGTGCAGCCCGTCGATATTCTGGGTGATCAGCGCATGCAGGCTCCCGGCGCGCTCCAGCGCCGCCAATGCCATATGCCCCCGGTTCGGCTTTGCGTGCCACGCCGGATGCGAAAGACGCGAACGCCAGGCGGCCTTGCGCACTTCCGCGTCTGACATGTAGTAACGGATATCAGAAAGTTTCTCCGCGAGGGGATCTTTCGTCCATACCCCCTGAGGCCCACGAAAATCGGGAATTCCCGACTCGGTCGAAATGCCTGCGCCGGTGAGCGCTACAACGCGCCGCGCTTCATCGACCCAGTTCCGCACGGCTGCCGGCTTCATGCCGGCGCCAGTCTGCGGCCGACAGCCTGCGCGGTTGCACCGCCGTTCTCAACGGACCTGTTCGGTAGCATGCCGGCGCGCCGCCTCCACTGCGCTCAAACTCGCCGAGAACCCGGCAAGATCATCGTCGATTTTCAACGGCAACGCGCCGGACAAGGTGTCTTGCCCGGATATTCTGGCGGGCTCCGGCGCATCGTTCAGCAACGCAGCAATGCCGACCAGCAGCGCGACCACCGCAAGGGTGGTCAGCAATTGCGCAGGGCGTGCCAGGCGTAATCGGGGGCCAATGCGCCCCGCGGCTGGTTGTTGCGAAAGCTCGGGACCGGATGCCCGCTGGCGGCGAGCATCAACTGCGCGCTGTTCGCTGCGCCGGCGTTCTTCGACAATGGCCGCAAGAGCTTCTTCGGCTTCCGCCTTGCGCCGTCTTGCGCTGTCGCGGCGCTGTTCCGCCTGCTCCCGCAAGCGGATACTTGCGGCGTTGCGTTCCTCGGCGGCCGCAAGCTTTTGCGCAAGCGCCTGCTCTTTCGCCGCCAGTTTTTCGGCCGTTCGCGCAGCGCGCGCTTCGCGAGTTTGCGCGGCCCGCAACGCCTTCGCCTGCGCAATCTGGCGGCCAACTGCTTCGATCCGCGATTGCATCGCTGCGTGCGCTCGCGCGTGCGCCTCCTCGCGTCGAGCCACCTGCTCCAGGGCCAGCGCTTCCTGTTCGGCGCGGCGGGCAGCGGCTTGCTCCAGCGCACGCTCGCGCTCGCGTGTGCGCTGCGCTTCTGCTTCCCTGCGAAGCTCGATTTCGATTCTCTGCTTCGCCGCATGCTCGGCTGCTTCTTCGGCGTTGACCCGGGCCGCCGTTTCGCGTTGCGCATGTTGTTCCTGCGCAGCGAGCTTTCCGGCTGCTTCGGCCGCGGTTTTCTCCGCAAGCACCCGCTCTTGCGCTTGCTCGTGCAGCAATGGCTGCGCCTCGGCGCGCTGACCCGCCAGTTGCGCTGCGAGCGCGTCCGCCTCGGCACGCGCCTTTGCCGCCTCTCCGAGTGCCCGCTCCGCGTCACCGCGTGCGTGCGCCTGAACGATCGCATCGCGCTCAGCCTCGATTCTCTCCTTTTCCTGCGCTTCAGCCACGCGTTCGGCTTGCGCATTTTCTCTTGCAACCGCCTCTGCAAGGCGCTCGGCCTCGAGTCTTTCCTTTGCGCGCGCCTCGCTGCGGCGCTCGGCCTCGATACGCGCGGCGAGTTCCTCGCTGGCGCGCTGTTCGGCAAGCAATCTGGCCTTTGCCGACTGCTCGGCATCGCGCTCGGCAGCCTGTTTCGCCGCCTGTTGATCCGCGGCCTTGCTGTCGGCCTCGGCTCGCGCCCGCGCTGCAGTCGCTGCTTCGGCATCCGCTTCGGCACGCGCTCGCGCTGCGGTCTCCAGTTCTTTCTCGAGGCGTTGCCGCTCCTGCGCATCGGCCAGGGTTTTTGCCTCGAGCGCGCTCAACGCTTTGGCCGCAGCAACTGCTTCACGCTGGGTCTCCAGTTGCGCTCTCAGTTCAACCGCCGTCCGTGACATTGCCTCACGCTCCGCTGCCGCCCTTGACGCAGCTGCTGCCTGCGCTTTGCCCGTTGCGTCGGCTCTCGCCACTGCTGCTGCGGCGGCTTCGCGCTCCGCTGCAATCCGCTTGGCGACCTGTTCCGCAGCGAGCCGCTCCGCCTGCTCCCGGTCATGCGCGACCGCTGCGGCGTCGGAATCCGCTTGCGCGCGTAATGCCGCCGCCCTGGTTGCTGCCTGCTCCGCTTCGAGCCGGGCGGCAGCCTTGACGAGCAGCTTGCGCTCGGCCTTGATTCTCGCCTTTGCCAAGGACTCGGCCTTGCGCTCCGCTTCCCTGCGCGTTTTGGCTTCAGCCTGTGCCGCCTCCTCCGCCGCGATGCGTTGCACCGCTTCCGTTTCCGATTTTTGCTCCGCCGCGATCCGCGCCTCGGCCTGTTTCCTCGCGGCACGCTCGACTTCGAGTTTTTGCTTCGCGGTGACGGCCGCTTCGGCATCGGCCCTTCTCGCCGCTGCCGCGGTGGCCGCGAGTTTGTCGGCCTCGGCTTCGGCATTCGCCCGCTCGCGCGCGGCTGTCTCCAGGTCGCGTTCGGCCTGCTCCCTGGCCCGAGTTGCTTGCAGCGCTTCGCGCTGCGCGTCGATTCTGGCCTGCGCGACAGACTGCGCTTCGCGCTCGGCGGCGATACGTTCCCTGATAGCCGACTTGAGTTCGGCCTCCTCGCGAGTTCGCATACGCGCTTGTGCCTCGGCATTGGCGTCGGCACGCGCACGTATTTGTGCCTCCCGCATTGCTTCGAACTCGGCGCGCACCTGAATCGAGGTCGCCTCGCGCCCGTCGTGGCCGGCTTGCTCGCGCGCAAGCGCCGCATTGATCAATGAATACTGTGCCCCGGCTTGCCCGCCTTTGCGTATCACGCCGGCCCGCTTTGGACGCACAACGTCTTTGTCGACGGCGTTGGCCGGCCATTTGGCCGCTTGGGGAACAGGCTTGCCTTGTACGTCTGTGCCCGCATCGCGCTCTGGCGATAGCGCTACATCAGCGACGTCAAAGTCACCGGACGCGCTGCTCCATACCGGTTCAAGGACCGCGTCATCAGATCCCGGCAGTGTCTGCGTGCTCGATGGCGTGGCAGGGGTTGTCCCGGCAGGTACTGCGTCCGGCAGGGATGCCGCTTGCGTTTCGGGATGCGTGAGTTCACCGGGTGTATCCAGCGGCGCCGGACCGGATGCTCCGTCTTTCTGTTGCTGTCTCTTGCGTTCGGCCCGCTTGAGCGATTCGAGGAGCCTGCTCAACGGAGCACTCCGTTATCCCGCGACTCGTGGTCGGCGCGCCCGGTGCAACCCGGGGTCTGGCTCGGAAAAAACAGGGGCAGCCATGCAATCCCAATGATCCTGTCGCTCATGCGCGCTTTCGAGTCCGTTGCCGGCACGAACCTGTTGGGGCGTGCTCTGGCCGGACACAACACCTCCTCAAATCGACGCCACGATTATAGTCACATTGAAACAGGCAACATACCGATCCGGCGCGCGCCGATTCACACACGTAACACATCCACGATAACGCGACGCGTCGTCGCGACCGGCGGAAACACACGTCCATGCCTCCCCTTGCACGGACACGAGCATCGAGGCCTCGCAGAGTTCCTGGCCGGCGGATCATCGCCCGCTCAAATGCGTCGTCGCCCGCTGCCTGCGCCTCCCTGGCACGAGCAACGAGATCGCAGCGCGGCTTTACTATCTGTTGGCCTCGTCAATTTGCTCGTTCAGAGTCCAGTAATCGTAAAGATATCCTAGGAGAAACAAACCGCCGGTGAGAAACCACAGCAGTGCCGTCGGCCATTTGCCAAGATAAAGCCGGTGAACACCAAGTATTCCGAGAAACGTCAGGAGAATCCAGGCAACGTTGTAGCTCTTCTCTCCCGCGATGTAGCGCTGGTCCGCGTCACGGTCCATCGCCGGGATCAGGAAAAGATCGACAATCCACCCGATAAGGAACACACCCAGGGTGAAAAAATAGATCGTCCCTGATACCGGCCGACCGTAGTAGAAACGGTGCGCACCCATGAAGCCGAATATCCAGAGAATGTAGCCCATCAGCTTGCTGTGACTGCGTTGAGAAGTCGACACTTTGCCTCCTTGTCGTCAGTTCGGAATCAACAGAAGTGCCACGGATTCCTCGCTCCGTCCGGCACACAGCCATTGTTGAAAAAAAACAGCACCAGGTTAGCCAGGGGTTATCTCCACCTTCCAAAAAGGTTAGCACATCAACTTAAAGTAACTTCAAGGATTATGGCTCTATCTTCAATTGACTCGGTACGCAAATCGCGTAAATTCCGCGCAAACACAAGAGACAGGAGTGCATTACGAGTTGCGAAAGGAGGTTGCGAGGATGCTCTTGAACAGACTTGGATTGGCAATTTGCACCCCCCTGGTGGGTCTCGCCGTAATCGGCTCTACCGTTGCACAGGAAGGCGCGATTCTGCTGGATCGGCAGAACTATCGCGAAACCGTGGGAGTCGGCAGTGCCGAAATGTCGCGATTCAGCCACGTCTACGTCGCCACCGCGAATGCTCCGCGATGGGACCGCATCAATGCCGATGCGAATGTCCAGCCATTCCGGTCGCCGCCGTTGCGTGACGGGTTCACCGGCTCCTTTATTCTCGATGCCACCGCGGCCGACCGCTCCGAATTTGCAGCACGCATCCTGGATTTTCTGAATCAACCGGAACTTGACGGCAAGCGTCTCTATCTGGGCCTGACAACCTCGCCCGATTCGACCGAAGGCAACCCGCCGATCCGGTCCGAATTCAGAATCGCGACTCTGGATAAGCCCGCCGACGGAAGCAAGCTCGCTTTCGTGCGTTTCGATATCAACGAATGGGAAGTTTCTGAAGGCGTGGTGAGTTACGACATCGACATCAGCTACTGGGGCAAACAGGCCTCGTCGAAACCGGACGAGAAAACGATGATGGCGATGGGAGAGAATTAACCTCCTCGTCTGGAGGCCGATTCCGTAATCCGGGCGGGCGCAGGAAAGAACCAGCCACCCGGACCACCCGGTCAGAAACGCGCAGACAGACCCAGCATCGCCTCGCCTTGCGTGACGACATCGCCCTCGATGGAAATGATGCACCCGCCCGAGCAAAACAACCCGCCGCTGCTGTTGACAAGCGTGGCGTAGCCGCGCGCCTCGAAGCGCACCGCAAACTTCTTGCCCAGCGGGACCTGGTAGCCGAGGCCGAGATTGAGCGACGCGCGGACTTCCGTGTCGTATGTTCCGTCGGGATCAAACACCGTCGCACCAAGACCGCCTACCACATAGGGTCCCTTTCCGGCCGGACCGGAAAAGAAGCTGGTGCCGCCAACGTGCAAATAAGTCACGCTCATGCCGAGCGTGTCACCCGCCGCTGAGGACGTACCCCGCAGCTTCAGATCCGTAGGCTGATAACTCACGAAAAACTGCAACTGTCGCGAGGTGTCAAGGCCGATGTCCACGGCAAGCGAACCCGCAGCACTGCTGTCCAGGCTCAATTTCTGGCCCGTGCCGGCGTCGGTAAAACTGCCGCCGTCGCGAAAACCGCCATAGACGGTCACCGCCGATTCCTTCGCCGATGCGAAAGCGGGCAATGCCATGATCAATGCCGCCGCAGCGATCTGTTTGGTCAACATGGTGCTCCCCTTCCTGTTCTCCATCACTGCCTCATAGTCTCGCCGCTGCGTCCGCATCCGACAAGCGTGCATTGCAACTTCGGCAAAAAACACACGACCGCCGTTTGCGGTCGATTCACCCCGCGTAAGGCGGCACCGGGCAGTCGAGCACGTTGCCGATGGCCCGCATCAACTCCATCTCATTGGGAGAATACTCCCGGTCACGGGTAATGACTGTCAGGCAAGCCTTCAACACACGCGGCTTGAGCAGCGGTTTCAACAAAGCCAGATGATCGACCGCCGCATCGAGCGTTTGCAAGCTGATCTCCTCGCGAGGCAACAATGTCAACCCGGACAGTCCCAGATCCTGCTCCGCGCTTTCGAGAGCCGACTGAACCTCGGTCCCGTCCTTTACGCAGGCATGGACGAGAACACTCAGCAGCGCAGCCACATGCATGCGCAGTCTCTCGATAGAACTGTATTTTGCCACCCGTTTACCGGGCCTGCCAAAGTGCGCGTCGAGGTGATGAAACAGTATTTTCTGCAGTGACCATTCGAACAGGTCGATGCGCTTGTCCGCTTGCATCAGGAACAGGAGATTCTTCCTGAAGAGTTGGTACTGCGGGCGGGACAACTGGCGCATTGCCGGCATCGCCATGTCGATCAATGGCAGTCGGTAGCTGACATCGAGCGACTTGACCGCGGCTTGCATCTTGTCGACGAGTTCGCGGATGCCGCTATCGCCGAGGCTTTGCAGCCGCTGCAGCTGGGCATCCCGAACTTCCCTGTGTTGCCCGTCGATGATCAGGCAATAGATGACAGCGCGCGCACCATAGGGGTCATGGACGGCTTCACGGACGAGCGGGGAAATCTCTTTCACCAGCCTGGCGGCGTAGTCGAGTTGTGCCGGACCGGTCTTGCCGATCCTGTCGAGGATCTCGCTGGCGATAATCACGCCCGACGCGGTATGCATCGCTCGCGCTGCGGGTTCGTCGGCGCCTGATGTTTCCGCCTGGGCGCTATCGTCGACCTCTTGCGTCACGGGCACGTAGAAACCGTCCCAGCGAGGGTCGATTCGCCGGATGCGCTTGTCCAGCGGTGGATGCGTCGCGAACACCGATTGCAGGAACGAGCTCACACCAGTGCTGAAATACGCGTGACTCATGGTCGGCGCTTCCGCGGTCTCCAGCACCGAGCCCGCTGCGTATCCGCCGATTTTCTTCAGCGCACCGGCAATGCCTTCGTTGTTCCTGGTGAACTGGACTGCCGAGGCGTCGGCGAGGAACTCCCGCTGGCGACTGACTGACGCCTTGATGAGGTTGCCGAAGAACGTGCCCGCATAGCCGATGACCAGCAGCCCCATGCCGAGCCCAAGAATCGGACCCGCATTCCTGTTCGAGCCGCCGCGCACCGACCTGAGAATGAAATAGCCGATCAGTCCGATCAGAAGAATGCCGTGCAGAACCCCGATCAGCCGCATGTTGAGGCGCATGTCACCGTGCAGGATGTGGCTGAACTCATGTGCCACCACGCCCTGCAACTCGTCGCGCGACAGGTAGGCGATCGTGCCGCGGGTCAGCCCCACCACCGCGTCGCCGGGCGTGAACCCGGCGGCAAACGCGTTGATTCCCGGCTCATTGTCGAGCAGGTAGACCGGCGGCACCGGCGTGCCGGACGCAATCGCCATTTCCTCCACCACGTTGAGCGCCTTGCGTTCGTGCAGATCCGTTGTGCTCTGGCTGATCAACCGTCCGCCCAGGGATTCGGCCACGGCCGGGCCGCCCGCGGACAACGCGATCGTCTTGTAAACACTGCCCGCCAGTATCACGAATGAAACAGCGGCCCCGATGAGGAAGAACACTTCCCAGTCAAACTGCGCTGCAATGACCCCTAACGTAAGGCCCTGCTCCCCGGTCCGAAGAAAACCGAACAGCACCATCACCAGCACATTGGTGATCACGATCAGGCTGAGCACCGCCATTGCGAAAAAAAACACCAGGCTTCTGGTATTGCGCCGCGCCGAGTCCTGGGCCTGGAAAAAATCCACCGGAAGAATCGGAAATGGTCAGGTGGAACGAATCAGAACGACACCTTGGGTACGGCCTGGATCTGCGCGCTGTCTTCGAATTCGAGCAAACTTGCGTCAGGCCCGTGACCGAATGCTCCGGCAAGCATGTTCTGCGGAAAACTCTGCTTGTAGGTGTTGTATGCCATGACCTGGTCGTTGAACGACTGGCGCGCGAACCCGACCTTGTTTTCAGTCGAAATCAGTTCTTCGCTGACCTGCATCATGTTCTGGTTCGCTTTCAGGTCGGGGTAGGCCTCCATTACCACATTCAGCCTGCCAAGCGCACCGGACAGCGCGCCTTCGGCGCCACCCAGCGACTGCATGGCAGCCGCATTGCCCGGATCGGCAGCGGCGGCGGCCAGGCTGCTCGCCGCCGCATTACGCGCGGCGATCACCGACTCCAGCGTCTCTCTCTCGTGCTTGAGATAGCCCTTCGCGGTCTCGACCAGGTTGGGAATCAGGTCGTGGCGGCGTTTCAGCTGCACCTCGATCTGTGCGAATGCGTTCTGAAACCTGTTCTTGAGGGCGACCAGTCGATTGAAAATGCCGATGACGTAGAACGCCAGCGCAACCACAACTGCAAGAAACACCATCGTCGAGATATCCATGGCAAGTCCTCTTCAAGTAAGCAGCCTCAGGGGCCGCGCGACACGCGCAAAAAACCGGCGTGATGGTACCGGTTGAAAGAATGCATTGGCCGGAACACGTTTGGACCTGCCGGCGCAATGCTCGCCTGAAGCCTGCTGCCGCACCCGGCGCGACGTTCGTTCTTTCATGCACAAACCATGCGCAAGTCGGAAGAAGAGACCATCGTCAGGCCTTCAGCGCCCGATAGAGAAACGCCAAGCTGACATCCATGCGGTAATCGATGTCGGAGTGAGTGTCATCAAACTCCTCATAGGAGTGCCGAATCCCTGCCTCGGCCAGCCGTTTCGACAGGATACGCGTACCGTAATGAATCTGATACTGGTCGCGCCAGCCGCAGTCGATGTAAATGCCACGCAGCGTCCTGAGGTTGACGCTGTGCTTCGCGACCAGATTGATCGGGTCGTGGTTGCGCCACTTCTCCCAGCGCCGGGCGATCATTTCCCCCGATTCCATGTTGAAAGGCACCCTGAATCCCAGTGGCGCACGCGGGTCCGGGTCATAGGTCGCCGCCATGCAAAGATTCATCAAACAATGCCCCTCCGCCATGGAGAGCTTCTGTTGCTTCCAGACCGCTGACAGGAATCGCTTTATGCGCCCGTCATCCTCGCCGTCCGCAATGCCCTTGCGCTCCGATGCCGCCCGTACGTCGAGCTTCCCCGGCTTGCGCTTCGGCGTACGGTACTTCGCGAGTTCATTGAGCGTGTTCGGCCAGTCGGCCCGGTAGATAAAGTCGAAATAGGCATCGCCCGAATGATTGGCGATTGCGCCCCAGTATTTCGCATACTTCATCCCGTGAATAATGGCGCCGTAGCCGCCGGATGACTTTCCGAAGCAGCCGCGATGATTACGGCCGGGCAGCGTTCGAAACTCGCTATCGACGAACGGGATGATCTCGCGCGTCAAATAGTCGGCATAGTTGCCGATCGCCGAAGAGTTCACGTACTGGTTGCCGCCCAGTGCGGTGAAGCAGTCCGGAAACACCACGATCGCCGGCCCCATTTTCTGTTCGTATATCAGCCGCGCCACACGCTCAGGCACGTTCTCGCTGAACGGCTTCCAGTTCGTATGCGCCAGCCCGGAACCGGTAAAACCCGCCAGATCGTAGAGCACGGGAAAACGGTGCTTTGGCGCGGCGTCGTACTGCGGCGGCAGCCACACCCGCACTTTGCGCACATACGGATCGCGTAACGGATTGCCGCGCAGGATCCGCGAGGTGTGTTCAAGTTCGACCAGCGTGCCGGCGGGAGCCCTGGAGCGTTTCAGTGCCATTGCCTGTTGACCCTCATTGAAGATCACCCGATTGTGGCACGGCCGCGCCAAAGGCGTCGACCCGCGCGCGGGCCAAGGCGGCTAGCTATCCGGCGTTTTCACGTCCACCGCTTGAATGCTGAATTTTCTGATCGCGGCGTCGTACTTCAGCCACTTGCTGATCGAGAATGAATGCTCGCCCGCGGTGACATTGCTGATCGCATAAGGCCACAATTCGCGTTTTTCGACCACGGCGCCGTCTGCGTCGAGGCCGCTGAGGCGCACCAGCACAGCCACCGGTTCGTTGCAGCGGGATACGAGCTTTGCCGTTCCCTTCAACTCCGCGCAGTTCTTCTTTGAACATCGGTTGTGCCACACCGCGTCGGCGATACTGACTTCTACGTCGGCCAGTTTGCACTCTGCCAGGACCGCATTCGATCCTGCCAGGAGCACGGTGGTGATTACAAGCCACACCGACATGCGCATTGACATACCTTCATTCCTTAGCGGAGTTGGTTCATGGCTGGCCGCGCAGCATGGCGGCAAGCCGGTTACGATGCATCAACGTGCTGCACGGCAAGTTGGTTGACGTCGAAGCCGAGCCCTCGCGAGCGCCTTGTTCGCGACCGGCTCGCAGCGACTGCCGTTGTGCCGCCGCAGGCCCGAGGTCAAGTCGCCGGTTTGGCGACCAGCGCAGGAACACGGCTTACGGCGCGATTTTCCAGCCCCGCCGGGGATCTTCCGGATCGCTGTTAGCTTCCTGCCCGGTGTCGTTCGGCACGACCCGCAGCCCCCGATCGTAGAGGTCTTCCACTTTCTCGATCGGCACCGATGGACTCTCGCACGCCATTCGCGCTATCTCGAGGCGTTTTTCGAGGCTCCATTTACGCTCCCGGGCAACTTCTTCGAGGCTGTCAACCATCGCTTCGACGTCCGCAGAGTCCGATTTGCCTGCCGCAACCTCTGGTTGCGACACACTCGTCGCACTGCCCATCCCGAACCGATCGCAGACGAGCAACACACCTGCCCACAACAGCAGCAACCCGGCCGCCCCCCACACGCCTCCGAATGCGTATCCCGCGACGGCGCATCCCATTAGCGTTATGACCTGCATGATCATCGCCCCCGCGTCCGGCGGTGCGCCGGGTGCCGCGCGAACCGCCGGTGGGCCAGGCCATAAAGACCGGCTTCCTGATCCTCACGCACCCAGCCTCTCATCAGATCGAAACGTTCGCGCGAATACGCGAGCAAGGGGTTCTTCGGTGGAACGCCGGCGCGATAGCCCGCGACGATGTGCTCGACTGATTGCGACGGCGAGCGTTTGACAAATAAACGACGGATGCGAATCCAGAAATCACTTGTCATCGTGACCTCCCGCAGCAGCGTATGCGAACTCCGGCGCGATTGCGCATTCATGTGACACGTCAGTCCATGCCGGCGCCCAGCCGCCGAAATGCATCAACAGCCCGAGGCTGCCGATCTCATGGACTCCTTCCGGCTCGAGGCCATGCACGGCGCGCCACGCGGCGCGGTAGGCACGCGCCAGCACATGCGCCTCGGCGCTGCTTTCGTATTCCCCGCTGGATGCGTTGTAGATTCGGTAATCCATTGACTTTCCTTTCCTTTCGCTCTTCGGAGCAGTTCACTCGCTGCACCGGCATCAGCAAGCCGGCGCGCAACTGAAGTGTCTGTTGGCGTCGAGGAAAGGGCTTGACCGCGAGCGTCAGTCGCTTATCCGCTTGCGACAGAAGGCTATGGACAGGTTCGAAAGGCTTTCCCGCAACCGGGAAAACCCCTCGGGGCCGCTGGGACGGCGCTCAGGCGGTAACGGAACGCTGTGCGCGATACTCGGTGGGTGACATACCCGTCCACCGTTTGAACGCGCGCGTGAAGGCGCTTTGCTGTGAGAACCCCAGCAGAAAGGTTACGTCGGTGATGGAGTGCCTCGGGTCGTCGAGATGGCGCATGGCAAGATCGCGCCGTGTATCGTCGACCAGTTTCTGAAACGTCAGGTCCGCTTCGGCGAGCTTGCGCTGCAAGGTTCGACGGCTCATGTGCAACTGCTCCGCCATCGCGTCTTCGGAGACTTCGCCCGAAATGAGCTGATCGAACAGATTCGCCTGGCAACGCGCCACCACGTTGCGCTTGTCGAGGTGTGCCAGGCGTTTCGCCAGGATCTGGTCGAGGTTCGCTGCGATCTGGCGATTCGATGTAGGCAACTGTCGATGCGCGTCCCGTGGGGACAGCGTGAAACTGTCTTCGTCGGCGTCGAACTGGACCGCACATCCGTAATGGCGCCGGTAGACCTCGCCGCCTGTGGGCCGCTCACGTTTCAGGTGAACCGCGACCGGCCGCAATGAAGAACCCGCGTTCATCCTGCACATATCGACCAGAACCGACATGGTGATATCCGTCAGGATGGCTTTCGCCGCGGGATTCATCTCCCGCCCGGTTACGGAAAGCTTGACCCCGGAGGAATCCTCCTCCAACGCGGCTGAAGACGCTTCCCCAAGCAGATGCCAATAGCGTTCCAGCCGTCCGAGCCCGGTTCGCAACGTCGAACTCGAGAGCCATGCATAGCCGAGTGCCCCGAGATTGGAAGGATGCCAGCAACGGGCCGCGAGCAATCCGAATGCCGGATTCGGAATCTTCCCGGCGGCATCGCGCGCGAGCAATTCCCAGGTGTGCGCCGGGATTCTCGCGTCCGAGTTCGCGAGCAACGCCGGATCTACACCATGCTGCCGGAACATCGCCGGAGCATCGAGTCCGTGCATCTCGAACAGACGCGAGATGATCTGGCCAATCGTGGCAAGCGAGGTTGGAATCATTGCCATAAGTCGATGCACATGGAAAGTTGGCCGTAATCAGCTGCAAAAAGCCCGTGCCATCCGCGTTTGCGGCGCTAGATGTACATATCGAGCAGATTGTAGTTCTTGACGAGCCCGCGCCGCGTCTCTTCGTTCCAGCGGTTGCTGTCTTCTTCGCCCGCCAGTGGCTGGTACCGATACGGTGTTTCATGCGGAAAACGCCGGCGGCGGGCATCGATGCCAACGGCAACCATCCGGGAACGCTGGTGAATTCTCCCGGCATCGTACGTCGACTCAATGCCGTCGAGGTTGGTGGCGGTCACGCCGAGCACACGGTTGCGCGGGAAAAAACCCATGTTCAGCGTGACGCGCCGGTCCGGCGAGGAATTGGCGAACGACCCATGCACCATCTGGCGGTTGACCATGAAGGTATCGCCCGCCTCGCACAACAGGGGCACCGCCCCGAAAATGCGCTCCGAGCCGGCGTCACGGACCATCTTCGGAATATCCGCAGTGCGCAACTTGTGACTGCCCGGCAACACCCAGACACCGTTTCCGGCAGTACTCGGGTAGAGCTGGGTCATGAAATTGAAGCCATGCGCATCATGATTCCAGTCCGGGGCGTTCCAGTGCGTCGTTCCGTCGCGATGCCATGCAACCGAGGGACCGAGCCCCGGTTCCTTGATGAAAGTCACCTCGTTGTATGGCACGAAGTCCGGCCCCAGCACGCCTTCGGCAACCACCAGCAGGCCCGGGTGGCCATATAGTCGAAGCGCCGAATCCATCAGTTGCAGGTTGCCATAGAGATTCTCGATCGTGAACGCGGGGGCCCCTGCCGGCGCAATCGCTTCATGCATTTTCACCGGATGACGGCCCTTGTTCAGCGACGTTCCTCCGAGAGGATCGCTCAACGGCCTGGCGAACCGGTACGATGGGCGCGCGAAGTCGCGCCCCAGCGCCGGCCGGCCTTTTGCATCGACTTCCGAACCTGGCGCGGCCGGCGCAAGGTCCAGAACACGGTCTATGTCGGCACGCAGTTCGGCAAGCTCCTGTGCGCCCACCACCCCTTCGAAAACGTAGAAGCCGTGCTCGCGGTAAGCGTCGAGAATGTCTTCATGAAGCTTGCCGTTCGCGCTCAGGCGGATCGGTCCGCGGTTGCCCAACGCAAGCGCTCGCCGCATTCCGTGCTCTGAATATCCGGACATGGCAGTCGCATGTTCGGCGGCCGGGATCAGTACGTTTGATGTCATCTGCCTGTCACTGGTCTCATGTTGTTGTGCTCGACACTTTACCCGGAGGTGTGAAAGCCGGTTTCCCGCGCCACGGAGCGACACCTGGAAAACCGCTTCAAACCCCGGCCAGCAGCAATGCCGCAAAACCCGGGATCAGTCAATGGCCACGACGGCTTCCACTTCGACGAGCAGCTCCGGCTCCACGAGCTGATCGATGCCCACCATGGTTGCCGCGGGCGGATTCTCGCGCGAAATGTATCGTGCCCGCACGTCCATCACCGCCTTGCGCCGCTCCTGTGTAAGACCGACGATGTAAATCGTGAACTTGATCACGTCCTCGAACGTGGCCCCGATCGCACCAAGGGCGCACTTCAGGTTCTCGAACACCTGCACCGCCTGCGCTTCGATATCACCGGCACCGACAGGCTTGCCACTGCCATCGACCGCTACCTGCCCGCTGATGAACGCAATGCTGCCGCCTTGCGCAATGGTCACCGTCGTGTACATGCCAAGCGGCTTGAGACCGGGCGGATTGATGAATTGTTTCGGCATGCGCTCTTCTCCAGGGTGTGATGACTGAAATCAGACCAAATTATGTTCTGAAGGGCGCATATGTCAATGGATTGGCGCGGGCCGCAAGACAAGGCGTGGCGCTTGGTCCGCCCCTTTGCCTGCCCTGTTGGCCGGCACTGCAAGCCGCGCCAATCGATGCCAGCGTTGGCCAGCGTGACGTCAATCAGGACCGCCACCAGCAAGGCGGGCTCCTTTCCCTTGTTGATCCGGGCGTGGTTCGTTCCACGCTGCACGACGACATCGAATGGCTTGAGATCACGCCCGTCTTCGTCAAGCAACAACGTCACTTCACCAGAGAGCAGGATGATGTAGTCCACGGTTTTCGTCTGATGCATCGCCGGATGCCGGCTGGTGTCGACGCGTTCATGCGCCGCCCCCATGGCTGCAAACCGTCGGGCAATGTGCGCTGCGCGCTGCGTACCGGAAACCGACGGGTCTCCCGGCGCAATGCCGAAAAAGCGGAACCTGGAGCCGTTCGCAACCGTCGACAACACGACGTCAATATCCGCCCAGTCCGCCGCGTCCATCGTATTGACAGGCTCACTACCGGTATTCCAGATTGCGGCAAGACCCGCGGAATCGTCGCCGAAGATCCTTGCCGGCGGCCCGTCGATGACAACGATCGACTTTCCGAACGCATTCTGACCAGTAACGACTCTGCGACGACCTTCAAGCATTGGATTCCTTTCCCGTCAATGTTGCCGGCGCGCCCTCACGGCACCCTGAGGCTGCCCTGGCGGGTGGCCTGTGCTCATCCCGGATCGGCTTTTCGCCGGTGTTTCGGACCGGTTGCACTGAACACCCAGACCGCCGCCGGTCGCCGGTTCAACGATTCGCTTTGCGGGCGCTTCGCACGCGTATCGTTCATCTTCCGGATGACAACGCTGGGGGCCGGCGCTTCGATCTCGTAAAGCGCCAGATACGGCAGCGGGTATTTCTGCCCGTTCTGGTCGGTCAATACAAACCGCTGCGCAGACTCCCAACCGGTAGTGGCAAGCACTTCGTCCAGATGAACGTTCTCGTAGTAGCTGTCAAACTCTGCCGCCTTGCCTTGCGTCGGTTCGGTAAGCACCACACACAGATGTTTCATGATGCCCCCCCTGCCTTGCCACATTCGAAACCGCGAGATAGTTCAAGTCGCGACGATCGCAAACCGCTGTTTGCCGGAGACCCTGGGCTCACGGCCATGCTTCAAGTGACAAAGGGGCTGCAACCGTAACC